>NZ_BAAHSI010000005.1:0-94887 GCF_054601575.1 Faecalimonas canis
AACAGACTAAAGTCCATAAAAGAAAAATCTCTGAAAAACCTTATAAATTAAGGCTTTCCAGAGATGTATCAACTATTCGAACTCGACAATTACTAATCAATTTTGTTTAGAGATTATTCGCTGTCGTGTTTACATTTCTTTTGATTATTTGATTTATCCATATTATCCTGCCTATACAAGCTAATGTTATCATTTTGTTATCGGCATTGATAACACGCGCTCTGTAACTGTGAATAATAGCAATATGTTCCGACTCAAATTATAAGCGGTTTTGCTTAGAAAATCAATTATTTGTTTCTGTATCTTCAACCTATCTTCAATAAGATTTTTCTTTAGTACCTCAATCGTCTCTCGGTTCTTTTTCAAAAGTTTTAATTGTCTGTACGCTTTTTTCTTAATATTATTAACCTTTTGATTTTCGGCACTTCCTGTCTTATCAAATTTTCTCTTCACTATTCCAATATCTTCAACCTCTTCGCAATTTCCTCCGGATTAGGTAACATTGCTCTCATATCGTCCGGCAACGTACTCCTCAACTGATATGTTGCCACTCCAATAGGCGCACCTGTCTGCTTCAACGCATATTCCACATATGTTTTATCTTTGCTTTTGCAAATAATAATTCCAATAGACGGATTTTCCTCTGGCAGTTTCACCTGTTCGTCTAGTGCTGTTAAATATAATTGCATTTTCCCAGCATACTCTGCCTCGAATTCACCTATTTTTAATTCTATAGCAACTAAACTTCTAAGCCTTCTATGGAATAGCAAAAGATCTATATATAAGTCTCTATTTCCCGCCATCAAATGATACTGATTGCCCACAAAGGTAAAATCACCGCCCATTTCAATCAAAAATGCCCTAATATTATTTACCAATTGAACTTCCAGTTCATGTTCCGAATACTCCGGTGATAGATCTGCAAAATCAAACATGTATTCATCTTTTACAGCCAGCTTTGCCTGTATTCTCCGATCTTCTGGCAACGTTAAATCAAAATTCGTCTGATTCAGCAAATACTTTTCATAGGTTTTCGCTTCGACAAAATTAATTAAAATCCTTTTTGTCCAACCATACCGCTTTGTCATTTGAATATAAAACTCTCTTTGTAAATCATCCTTACACTTTTCCATAATGATGATATTATTGCTCCAACTAATTTCTCGCACCAGTGGTGCGAGTTTTGCAGAATCACGATATGTTAAATAAAAATTACGCATTCTCCAAAGATTTGCTGTAGAATATCCTTTGGCTCCTGGAAATTCTTTTTGTAACTCTTTCGCCAACACTTGAACAATGGATTTTCCCCAGCCATTTTCTTCTTGCTGTCTATAAATTTCCTCGCCAATTTCCCAGTAAAGATTTATCGTTTCAGAATTTATAGTCTTTATAACTTGATACTGTTTTTTATGAATCAATTCTTTTATTTCGTTGATTACTGCCCCATATTCCATTACATCTGTATTTTCCAAAATTATCCTCTCCAACTCTCGCACCAGTGGTGCGAGAAATTTAACCTATCCTTTTTCTACACTTTCTTAGCAATCTTAAGATCAAAAAACCTTTGCTTCGCTTGCTTCAATTCCTGATATCTCCCCAACCATTCTTTTCTAAGTTCTGCTTCTTTAATCACATTCTCCATTGTACAATTCTCAAAATATGGAATATTTTTTTGCGAAAAATATTTTTTACAGTAATAATCATACAATTGTATCACTTGTTCTTGACATCTATCTGTTTCATATTGAAAATCAAATTTGCTTAGAACATGTTGCAGATCATCCCGAAACTCAAAATAGCCCTCCGGTATCTCACAATTCGCTATCTCATTATCAAACATAACGGGGATAAATACATTGTCTATTCCCACCTGTTTTAGGCTTTCTTTAAAATACAAAAATAAAATTTCTGCAGCAACTTGATTTTTACTATTCCTCGCAATATATCCATACGTAGATATCAAATCGGTATATACTCCCTTCTCTTTCTGTGTCATATATTTTTCATTGTCTCTTTTGGAAACTTTCTCCAAACTCAAAAAATTCTCATAAGAAATCTCCTTTTTTAACAATACTAGGGTGGGTTTAATAACTGTTTCTTTTAATTTAACCCGATTATCTCTTCTGCGTTTCATTTTAGAACCCAAGTATGGTATTAACAATGAAAAAAGAACCAGTATTATTTCTAAAGCATTAGAATACAAATTATCCCAAAACCATTTTATAAATTCACTCATTATTTCTACTGATCCACCCCTGGAACTGGTGGCATTACATTTGAAAGTGCTTCTTTTAACTCCTTCACGCTTCCTGCCTTTACCCATTCAGCCATTCCAGCCTTCCATACCAGACTATCTTTTGTAAATTGTCCTGCTCTCTCTTTTTTCTTCTTTTCCTCCTTTTCTCTAGATACCAGACTATCTTTTGTAAATTGTCCTGTCACCACCATTTGTTCTAAAGTGTTTAAATCGAACGGACCTGTAGCTTGTCCATTAACAGCGACATGATAAGCCGTTGTCGGAACTGGTGGCGGTGTCATATTGCCATTCATCGGTTGATTTATTCCACCCATCATATTATTCATTGCCCCAGCAATATTCTGTCCAACTGCACCACCAACTGCCATGCTTGCCATCATAGCAGCCATATCGAATCCATCTCCACTACCATTTCCACCTAGATTTATTTTACCTGCACCATTTACCCCCATCTGTCCGAGCGCTTCTGCACCTGCAATACCAACTTCTGCTTGCTTTTCAACTTGGAAAGCCCCCAAATTTGAAGTCTGCGTTTGCTTATGCTGAGCATACTGCGCTTCTTCACGCTGAATACGTAAACTTTCTCCATAATGCTCAACTTCAATACGCTGCCTATCTGCAATATCTTTAACTTTCGCAGCAGTTTCTGCCTGAACAGTTGCAGAAGTAACATCTTTTGTAATACGCATAAGTTGCCTATATCCATCACTTGATTTATCAAGTTCAATAGCAGCCACATCAACTCCCGAAACATCAACTCCGAAATCTTCCTTTAATCTTTCTCCAATGTATAATTCCACCAAATCATTGATCTGTGCCGTTTTAGTTTCAATCTGTACCAATGGAATATTGTTTGTTGCTGGTGCATTCGCAACGGTATCTTTTACATATCGTATTACAGTATCACGAATCTGTCGCTGAAAATCATCAAGACTAAAGTTATTCAGCCTATGTAACTTAATGAATTCTCGGTAATCATCAATCTTAAAACTAATTGTACCTCGAACTGCTACCGGAACACCAAAGTCATCAAATCTAGGATCATACACATCAAAAAAAGGCACACCAAATCTAACCTGTATAATCTGTGCAAGATTTATAAAATATACTTCAGCTTGAAAAGGAGTTCCTCCATCATAAGCTAATCCTACTATGCTTGCAAGTACGGGAAAGTTTGCTGTTTTTATTGTTTGATCAAATGGACCAACAATAAAATCCTGCATTGCACCATCTTTTTGTTTATATACGAACACAGCAACTTCGCCATCCTTTACACGCAAAGAAGATCCCCAGCGAATTGCGTTTTCTCTTTTATTATCTCCTTGCTGTGATCCTACTGGATGCCACTTCCAAATCAAATACGAAGGTTCATCACAGCGGATTTCATCGATAAAGCCTCCGTGCTTATTTTTCCCAAACAACATTATATTTCTCCTCCTTATTTCTTAAGAGTGGTTGTTACCAAACGTATAATAACAATTATCAAAGTGGCGCCTCCTGTAAGAACCATCATCGAACCATTTTCGAAAAATGTTTCTTGCAAAAGAGTTCCTAATAACAAGGCAAATAATCCGCATACAACACCAATTCCAACTTCAATAAATGCTTTAGATTTTTTTCCTATCATAAAAGCACCGGCAATCATTATTGCGCCACCCCCAAGATGAAAAACTGATGTGTTTGAATATGTAAAAATATCTAAGAAAAATGCTATAATAAAAATAATCAATCCACTCCACAAACCAATTGTATGTAATATAGCATTGGCGAATGCACCCTTCTTTACATTTTGCTTTGACAGCCTAATTTGATTACAAGTTTGTTCATATACACTTTGTATTTTTGAAAAATCTTTATCTCCAGAAAATAATAATTTTGCTTTTTGATAACTTTGTTCTATCTTGGTAAACCATGCATCTGAAACATCTTTTTTTATTCCATTATCAGATAAACTTTGCTCCGCATTAAAATTTGTCGCTGCAAGAATTATAAATTCAAGAACATCCTCTTTTGTATTGGGAATAGGAAAGCTACGTATAACACTAATTTTTTGTGCATCTGTTTCAGCATTTGCAATTCTTAATGCAAATTCGTGTATAGATTGTGAAGATTTTGCCCCTCTAACTTCATATCCACAAGTAGGGCAGGATGAAGCAAAAGATTTTAAAACCTCCCCACAATTAGGACATTTATGCATTTCCCCCTCAAAAAATGTCTTCCTTTGACTACTCATATTATCCGGTATATTATTTGTAGTCATACCACAACTCGAACAAAATTTAGCACCTTCCATAAGTTCTTGTCCACAGTTAGTACAAAATGCCATTTCTCTTTCCTCCATCAAAATATAATATTTACTCTGTCTCTACACGTACTGCGTCACAGATATCCCCAATATTGCAATCGAAATACTCACATATCCGCAAAAGAATAGATAAAGCCACTTCCTCATTTCTCCGCAACTTTGTCATTGTTCCACATGCTATATTCAAATCTTTTCGAAATGTAGCCTGTGAAATATCGTTTTCAACAAGCATTATCCAAAGTTTTTTATAACTTATCCTCATAATATTTTTATCCTTAACTATCTTTCCGGTTGCTTAGTCATTTTCCATGATATACGTTTTCTATCATCATTTCAATATGTTTCATCAATTTTACATTTGTTTTCACCAAGAACTCGATAATCCTTAATAGCCTGGAAAATAAATGGTAATTTTAGAAAAATAGCAGAGAAAATTTACTCTCTCTGCCACCTTTATATTTACACATGAATCAATTCAATATCTACAATCTCCCTCGCACACGCCTGTATATTGTTCATTCTCGCTACCCATTCCATCTGATTTTCTGCTTTTAACTGTTCTGTAATGCCCTGTGTCTGTTTCATCTGCTCTACAATCCTTTCAATACGTTCCTGTGCCTGTTCTTCTATATCTGCAAGATAACTATTCAGCCTGCCACTTGTAAGCAGAGTAATATAAACCGCTCTCTTATGCTCTTTCAAATACCGTAAATGTCTTTGTCCCCATACGCCGATAAATCTTGGCTCTTCCTCCAGCAAGGCAAGACAGGGGATAAGATAATCCCCATGTCTCATATAAGTGCCGCCCATTTCTTCAAAAATTGTTTTCTTCATAATCGTTTCCACCTTTCTTATCGTTCTCTATCCATAGATTTTTTCTTAACTGACCGTTTCGGCTGCTGTCTGCCTTCCTGTTGATAACGGTGCAGCTTTTCCAGCACACTCGCTTTTTTCGGCTTTTCTAATGGATTTTCTTTCTTCTGCTCCGTCTGATTTTTCCATGCTCTCAGCTCTTCATTGTATTCCATGATTAGTGTTTCTGCCTTGTTATAGACCTTCTGAAAGGCTTGCACATTAGGATACCCTTCTCGCTTGACGATTTGCTCCATACTCTTGTGCAGACGCTTTTCCAAATCCTCTAACAATTCAATTTTCCCCTCCAAAGATTTTCGCTCTTTGCCTTTAAATAGTCCTCGTAACTGTGACAGTTGCTTTTTCAAAGAAGAAATATCCTGCTGTGTGCGTTTTATCTCCATGGACTGTCTCTGCAATTCATACATGAGCTTCTGCATATCTTTCCATTCCTGCAAGTCAATCTTTGGTACAGGTTTAGGCGGTAGTTTAAATTTGAAAATTACTTCCTGTAAAAAATCTTTCGCACCTCGGATAATCTGACGGAACATATCCGGCAGCCAACCGTGTGTCCTGATAGATTGCAGCGTTTTGTCTGTGATTTTTTCCTGCTTGATCTTCAAAATATCTTCTTCGGGAACGCCCTCGACTAATGCCACATCAACTGTCCGATTCCATTCCTGCCTTGCCGCATTGTCCTCCTTTATCTCCTCTGCCTTCGGATTGTTCTTTCCGATTTTCTTGGTTGCCAGATATACGCCGCCCTGTTGGAATACGGATAGTTTTTCTGATTCCTCTTTTACATATCGGTTGATCGTATCAGTAAACAGTTCTTTAACTTCTTTGATAAATGCTTTGTTCTTAAACCATTCATCCTTTTTCGTGAAGATATGGCTTTCATAAACTTCCCCTTTGGGGATGATACTGCATCCCGCCCGAAGATTGCCCTGCTCATCCAAAATCTCTTTCTTTGTGCGTCTATGCTTCCCCTGCTCATCATAAAACATATTTCGGGTAGCAATCTTTACTTCGGGCTGTTCCAATATTTTACGTTCGCTGAATACCAGATGAATATGATAATTCGTCTTTGTCTTGTTGTGATGAAGAGCAGCGATGCACTCCATGCCATATCTTTTATGAAAAGTCTCCGCAAAAAGCCTTACCACATCCTCTGCCCTGTACTGAACAAAACTTTCGGGAAGTGCAATGATAAACTCACGCCCCTCAATACATTTCCCTGCTGATCCGCTCGCCTTAAAATCCAACTGATTTTCTCTTGCAAGATTTTTCCAAAACTCCGGTGTTGCTCCTTCTGTCCGATAGGTCGCATAGAGATATTCCTGACGTTTCGGATTGGAGATATAATCAATCCTTCCCGCCACATCGGACAGCTTACTTTGTCTGATAAATGAATGTCTGCCTATAAGCATCCCCCTTTCCTCGGCTCTCGCCGGCTTTACTGTGAGTAGGTGCATAGGCACCTGTTTACGAACTTATCTGCCTATCGGCAGCATAGCTCCCGGCAGGGCGAAATACGCAGAGCATAAACGAAGTTTGTGCGATGGGTGTATTTCGCTCTCAAACGCCGAGGGCTTGTTTTTGTTTAACAAAGTCCGGTTACTTCTCGGACTCATGCTTAGATTTATGGGCGTATCCGCCCTTTTTCTCTGCCCGTATCCGGGCTGCTTTTTCTATGACTGACAGAAGATGATCTACGGTACTTTCTTCCCATCCGGCAAGCCATAGCAAGGTTTTTTCTTCTGCTTTTGTCAGTTCCACTCCTGCCAGTACCTTGTTCATTTTTTGTATCTGTCTGCCCTCCATCTCATAAAAGAAATCATTCACATTTCTGCTTTCTCTTTCCGGCTGCTTTAACATCCGCCTCTCTCCCTTCTGCTATAAATTTGAATTTATATCCACTTCCTGCCTTGTCTGTTATTTACAGGGGTGTGCCACGCCCCTGTCCTTATCATCAAAGAAGAATTACCAACGGAAACTCTCCGGCACTCCTCGCCTATCCAGATATTCTTTTCTTGCCTGTTCCCGTTCTTCCTCTGTGGGTGCAGTTTTTGATTTTCCAAACAGGTCACGCATGACCATTCTGTCCATTTTTTTCTCCAACTCTTTCTGGATTTCTTTCTCGCAACTCTCATCTCCCATCAGGTGAAATCGGAGCAGCTGCATAAATAACTCCTGTGATATTTGCACATTTCTCATCGTATCTCATCCTTTCCGTGACGGTATGTGACAGTTGTGACGGTTATTTCCATACCGCCCCCGCTGTCAAAAATACCGTCACAACCGTCACCAACTGTCACGCTGTTTCTGTATCGTCTTTCCAAAACCGTATTTTTCTTCCATCATGGGTGCGGGTACTCTGATAATAAATGCCATGCTCTTCATACAATCGCCCTGAAAGAATATTCAGTTTTCGTGTGATGACATGGGGCTGAATTTCCACCTTTATCAGCGAAACCAGTTCCGTTGCTGAGCCTTCCCAAAAGGATTTATCCTTCATAACAAGTTCGTCAATCTCATCCAGTAAAGGCTCTGGCGGTTCTTTCCATAATTCAGTTTCTGCCCTTTGCAGCTCCCACAATAACGTTTCTGTATTGCGGATAAGATATAGCTTTTGGTCTTGCTGATCCCTACCCGATACTTCCAAAGTTGCGGCATTGCCTGTCCGTTTCTCTTTTTGAAGGAGAAACGCCCCATCCGCTGCACCAAGCAATCCGCTTGTTCCTGAAATCATATCAAACTTATCATCCGCAGTCTGTTTCCTTGTGTGGTGTACGAGCAGGATACAAAGACTGTGGGCGTCTGCAAAACTTTTCAGTCTTGCCATAATCTGATAATCATTTGCATAGCTGTAATTATCTCCACCAACCTCACGCACCTTTTGAAGCGTGTCAATAATAATCAGTTTCGTGTCCATATGCTCCGCCACAAACCTTGCAAGCTGTTCATCCAATCCTTTTCCTAACTGGCTGGCAGAAACAGAGAAGTACAGGTCTTCTGCACTCTCTGTTCCAAACATTCGGTACAAACGTTCCTGCAAACGGCGGTAATCATCTTCAAGGGCAAGATACAGCACCGTTCCTTTTCGGGTGGTATAATTCCAAAGCGGTCTGCCTGTACTGACGTGATAGGCAAGCTGTGCCATCAGGAAACTCTTTCCCAGTTTGGGAGAACCTGCAAAAATATAGGTGCCGGGATAGAGCAGACCGTCGATCAACGGCGGCTTGCTCTGATATTGGGTGTCAAACAGTTCATTCATGGAAACTGCTTTGAGATAGGAGGGGTCTAAACTCAACTGCATTTCTCTCTGCATTTCCTCAAAACTCTTGATATTTTCCTCGTACTCGGATATACTACTTTTAGTGTTTTTGAAAATTGGCTGCTCCGTATCTGCGCCAACAGATACATTCGGGGCAGTCTTTTCTTTTTTATTCTCCATTTTCATTCTCTCCTTTCAAACCGCCAAGAATAATGGCAATCAGTTCAATGATATTCATCAGTTCCTCATCCACGCTGCTCCCCGCTTCAATCCTCTTTAACTCTGCAAGGACAGCAGCAAGTTCTAGTTTGAGTGCCTTATACACTCTCGGATTGCCCTGTACCACCACATCCTGATTCAGACAGCGGCGGTAACAGTATTCCTGTTTCGGCAGTCCCGATAAGGCAACCGCCTTGTTGATACGTTCATTTTCTTCGGGAGATACCCGAAATCCTACTGTGATATTTCTCCATCGGTTTTTGTTATCCCTGTTCTTAGCTGACATTTGCAATCTCCCCTTTCCCTAAATCATCTAATCTATCTGCCATTTCCGTCTGTTTTGACGGGAATAGATGAGCGTACTGATAAGTGATGTCAATGCTTTCATGCCCCACACGGTCTGCAATCGCCACCGCCGAAAATCCCATATCAATGAGTAAACTGATATGGCTGTGCCTGAGATCATGAATGCGGATACGCTTTACGCCTGCGGCTTCTGCCCCTCTGTCCATCTCGTGATGAAGATAACTTTTTGTGACTGTAAAAATGCGGTCTTTCTTCTTCAATCCGTAGAGCATCCCAAGATATTCCTGCATTTCCTCACAAAGAAACTTCGGCATTTTGATTATGCGGTTGCTTTTCTTTGTTTTCGGTGTGGTAATCACATCTTCTCCGTGTAGCCTCTGATAAGATTTGTTAATTCTGACTGTTTCTTTCTCAAAATCGAAATCCGCTGCGGTTAGTGCAAGCAATTCCCCTTCTCGGATACCGCACCAGTAAAGCATTTCAAAAGCATAAAAGGAAACTGGCTTGTCCATCATCTCAAAAGAGAACTTCTTGTATTCTTCCTTTGTCCAAAACAGCATTTCCTTGTGTTCCTCACTTCCCATATTTCCCACCTTTGCGGCAGGATTGGAACGCAACTCATAATAACGTACCGCATGATTAAATATGGCTGACAGTTGATTATGCAGCGTTTTTAGGTAGGTCTGTGAGTATGGCTTTTTCTTCTCATCCCGATAGGCAAGCAGTTCATTCTGCCATGCGATAATCTCCTTTGTGGAAATCTCGCTGATTTTTAACTTGCCAAAATACGGAAGTATCTTCGTGCGGATGATATGCTCCTTTGTCAACCATGTGTTTTCTTTCAGCCTGTTTTTTACATCTCGGATATACAGCTCGGTAAAAGCCTCAAAGCTCATATCCATATCTGAAGAAGTCTGTAATTGAAACATCCGCTCCCAGTCCTGTGCTTCTTTCTTGGTAGCAAAACCGCGTTTGCATTTCTGCTTACGCTCTCCTTTCCAGTTCACATACCTCGCCATCACGTACCATGTTCCATTGGTTTCATTCTTAAATACCGGCATTACTTTTCCTCCTTTCCTGCTCCGTAGAGCCTTTCATAAAAATACTGGCGGTTCACACGCCCTGTAATCGTAATAAAGCCTTTTTCTTTCAATTCCTCATTCAACTGTCGGATTAACTTATAGGCATAAGGCTTTGATACGCTTAGTTCCTGTGCCACTTCTTCGGCACGAATAAATTTGTTCTCCATACATTGTCCTCCTTTTTTCTAAACTTATTTGCTTAATTTTAAACTCATTATACTAAGCATATTTGTTTGTGTCAAGTGGTTTTCGGGAAAATATTAAACTTTTTTGTTTTGTATTATCTTGACTTCGCCTAAACATATCTGCTATACTAATTACACTACATATACAAGGAGCGATGATTATGGCGATTGGAGAAAGAATACATTTTTTCCGCATTCTGCGTGGAATGACACAAAAATATCTTGGTACGATTGTCGGCTTTCCTGAGCGAAGTGCCGATGTACGTCTAGCACAATATGAAACAGGAACAAGAAAACCGAAAGCGGAACTTACTGCTGCACTGGCACAGGCACTTGATGTTTCCCCTCATGCCCTCGATGTCCCCAACATTGACAGCTATATTGGGCTGATGCACACTTTGTTTACCCTTGAAGATTTATATGGGCTGACTGTCAGCAAAGCAGACGGAGAGGTCTGTCTGAAAGTCAACAAGGACAAAGGGAAAGACGCACACGAACTACTGAAAATGCTCTATGCTTGGAAAGAACAGGCAGACAAGTTATCTTCCGAAAAAATCAGTAAGGAAGAATACGATAACTGGCGTTATCACTATCCGAAGTTCGATACCTCTCAAGTGTGGGCAAAAGTGCCATCACAGGAACTTAGTGACGCTTTAGTTGAAATGTTCAAAGACCACCTTATCGACAAATAACACTCTAATAACACCGTAAAAGGAGAATAAACATGACACCAGCAGAATGGCATTCAACACTTTTCCAATGCATTGGAACTACCGTAAGCTTTTTAGCACTAATAGCGTCTATCGTTGCTGTTATTTTGACTTACAAAAATTTATCTGAAATGAAAAAACAATTAAACGAACAACAAAAACAATATTTTGAACAAAATCGTGGAAATCTTATTTTTTATGTTCAAAAAAGTGCAATTGGGGTAACACATGATTTGATTATCAAAAATTTTGGTAACTCCCCTGCAAAACTTATATCACTAAAAATATCTCCCGATTTAGATTGGTCAAAAATAGGACATTCCGATGTAAGCGAATTTAACATCACAAGACTAAGCAACATATTCCTTGCACCTCAACAACACGTCGGCACTATTTTTGATTTTACAGATTTCAGCGAGACAGAGTTGACTGTTGAAATACATTATTCTACTTGTGGTAAAGAATTCACCGAATCATATAAAGTAGATTTGAACTATGTACATAAAATTCTTTCACTCGAGCCAGACATTAAGGATGAGTTATCTGCCTTGAAAAATATAAACAAATCAATAAATTCTCTTTCAGATAAATTTATATAATAAAAATAAAAAAAGCCCCTAGCCATGAGTTTTATACCCACAGCTAAGGGCTTTCTAATATGGATTTATTTGTTGCACAACCGCCTGTCAATTATTCTTTAACCATAAAACCACCGGATTACAAGAATAATGGCTCTTATGCAACTGTTATCAATTTGTTATCAAAAGGCTTTTGAAAGTGCCGCAAACCCGCATAAACGCTGGGTTTACTAAGCATTTTTGTTTATTCGAATTCGGGTGCGGATAGGATAATCTAGGTACTTTTCAGTACATATTTGTGTCATTTTGTATTCATATTCTCTGAATTTTATCTGATATTTTTCTCATGCTAAATTATTAGAGCCAAAATAGAGCCATATGGATTAGTGTTTTCTGTCATACAATAAACTCTATTTCTCATCACATCAAGCAGTATTCATATGTTTTATAATAGTAAATTTAATTACCAATTTTTAAAAATATCTTTTATTACATATTTCAATTTCTTTTCATAATCCTCTATTGAAGAAATATCGAATGCATAAAATGGAACATCTAAGATTCCATCAGAACCACCTATTATCCCCTGTTTATATTTTAATTGTGTTCCTTGAAAATTTTTCTCAAAATTTACTTCGTTTGAAAAGCAGCCAATATGAATAAATGCATCAAAAAGATTATTTCCACTATTAATTATTTTTTCTCTACATTTTTTATTTGTAATCTGAATCTCTTTATCAGACAATGTTTTTTTACATTCTATAGCTATTAGTTTTGATATTCCTTGAATCTCCACATTTACAATTACATCTATTTCTCTCTCATTCTTTTGATCTTCATTTGCGAAAAAATTAAATCTATTTCCAGACATAATCTGCATGACAGTATATGGTGAAAAATCTGTTTTTTTAATAATTTCTACCGTAAAATCTTCAAACCAATTTTTTAAATAATATCCCATTAAACTTGGTTTAAATGTATAAACATATTCTTCTACTTTACCATCACTTGGCATCTCATCATGAAGACATAGAATTTCTTTATTATTAGAATTAATATTATATTTCCAATACGGTGAAAAAAATTTACTTACTTGATTAATTTGAACTGATATTATATCTCCACTCGAAAGTGTTTTTTCTTGAAACATAACTTCTTTATAAAACTTTTTTTTAAAATATCCATCTCTATCAATTTTTTTAAAAATATTCATAAACTTAGAAAAATATTTTCTTATCAAGGTTTTTTCAAGAAATTCTTGACTTTGACACCCTCTTGTCATTTCAGCTTTCTTAACTATATATTGTTTTAATTCTAGCCACCGTATATTCTCAGTTACACTAAATTCTATATCATTTTCGCCACAATAATTTTTTAATTTTTCTACAAACGCAGAAAGAGCATTAAGGGAAAAAGCTTTAATAACTATGTATATTTTTTCTTTAACTATGCTAAATCCCAATATCATTATTTTCTCGGCACAATTCAAAGCATCCATTTCGCTTATTTTAACAAATTCAACATACTTAGTTCTAATGTCATGAAATAGACTTTCATCATTTGGATTCTGATCTTCTTCATACTTTTTTATGTAATATGTCAATTCTTTCGGTATATCTAAAACAAACTCTAATTCAGGGACAATTTCTTCTAGAAAAAATCTTACATCTAAAGGTTCATAATCTGTTACATGTATTTCAATTTGATATTTTATCATTTCCCCTTTTTCACTTTCCACCAACGCAAATGAGAATTCACCAATAGAAAATATCGAATTTTCGTATGTCCCTTCAAATACTTTAATTTTCTTCTGCATTATTACTCCTTTTATTTAGAATCTCAAAATATGAATCTATACTATCATATTTTTTCTCGGTATCATAAATCGCTCTAAAAAGCATATCAACTGTATTTTCATCATAAAAAACCAGTTTATCACCTACTACTATATCTATTTGCTCTTCTATAACAGGATATATCACATATAACAGAGCATCTTTTTCCCTTTTATCTACCATACCTCTATATCTTTTTTCGAGGTCACGTAAACTAGGATTATCTGTACAGACAACAAAATATTTTTTCTTTATATTCATGCTCTCTGTAATATATTCTCCTCTTTTTTTACTCTGCGAAATTATATTTTCTCCCGTCTTTACTAATATTTGTTCCAATATTTCACACAACATAGTTTTTTTAGAAATCGATGTTGACTTTTTCCATTTTAATATCCAACTATTCATTTCACCCTGAAACGTTTTATTCGATTCGATTTTCCCATTATCTTTTTTTATTCTTTGTGGCTTATTTCTAAACTGGTCAAGAACTTTCATTATAGTTTGTGTATAACCTCTATAATTTGTCTTAGTTTTTACCAAGGCATCCTCATTAACTAATTCTAATATATCATCCACATATTCTTCTAATGAAATCGCATAATATTTTTGGTATCTTTTCAAAATCATTTTTAGCAACTTATTAACTTCATTTTCCGATGAAATATCAGATATTTGATAAGTTAAATTAGCTTTTCTTGAAACAAATGCTGGATCATCCATACTTTCCGTTTGATTCTCTGCCGAGATACTCTCTGCAAATACAAAAAACAAATTTCCAAAAGTATCAATATTATCAGTAAACAGTTTTATGTCTTCATATAAACTTTTTCTTGCAGCATTGCTTTTCCAAGAAAAAACATGTTCATATTCATCAAAAACAACTACAAGATATTCTTTTTTTTCTTCCAAATAAACTGAAATCAATTTAATTACATCATAAAAGAATTCGCTAGACAAATCTTTACTTTTACAACCAAAAGTTTTTAAATATGAAGGCAAATAATTACCTTTAAGTATGGCAATCGCTTGAACTTGTTTCGAAATATCCTCGCTTCGAGCTGCTTCATATAATATTAGTGAAAGATTTGTGCCTACACTATATTTTTCACTAATAGAAAGTAATACAGCATCTTTTTCATCAGATAACGCATCATTCATAGCTGAATCAACTAAAAAAGTTGCACATTCTTTCAACTTCTTTTGGCTAATACTTTCCAAAATTTTTTTCTTTAAATCTGTTTCTTCTTGTTTCAAAGATACTTTTCTAGCAATTACATTCTCATATTCATTCAAAAATGTATATATCATTCTTATAAAATGCGATTTACCATTACCATAGTTACTTTTTAAAAAGATAACTTCTAAACCTTTAGATTTATTCTCATCAAAAAAATCACAAAACTTTTCTACAATTTTCTTTTTCAAATCATCTTGATTAACTAAAAAAGATGGGTTTTCAGGAGCCGTCCCCATAGAAAAATGTTTTAATTCAATCCCTATTTCTTTCATATTCAATGTACTAAATTTATCATTAAACATAGATTTGCACTCATTTGCAGATATATTTTTTTTCACAATATTTGCCTCCCTATACTAAATTAGTCTTTATTCTCAAATGTGTATAATAGTCTCCATTTATCTTGTAAACTTTATTTCGAGTTGCCCAAGCTGGCATCATAAGCAATTCAATTTTGAACTTTTCTTTTCCATTCATCACTAATCGTTCTAAAAAAAATACAACATTATATGATTCGTCCATTTTTTTTAATTCCTGATCAACATCTTCCAACGCAATTTCTTTTCCAAAACTTTTTGCCAAGCTTAAGTATGCGTCTTGCAAAAAACGTTCGCTTCCATCCTTTCTCGAATCTCTTTCTAGTTTTAAAATATCAACAATCTTTAATAAATTTACAACAGGTCGTATCCATCTAATTAGATTTTGTCTTTCAAGTTCTGGCTTTTGCTTTTTTAAACTATCTACGATTTTCTGTAAATCATATGTCTTTTCTTGCTGAACAGTACATTTTATAGTATCAAATTCTACATTTTTACATTCCAAAACGCACTCCAACAATATCTGTTTTAAATAAGATTTTCGTTTTTTTAACTTTAATACATCATAATTCAAACAAATTTTCCCATTCCAAGTATCAAATAACCCAATATTAGCAAGATTACGCCTGTAATGATGCTGTACTTTTTCCTTTCCTTTTACAATTGATATTATTTTATCTACTTCAGCAACAGACATTCCATTTTTTAAATTAGATAATATCATCCAATATTCTTCTTCTCTATTTGGTAAGTGAGCATAAGATGACCATGCCATTTGTATCACCCTTTCATTTTTATCGCTTCATTTAACTCTTCTAAAAGATTATAAAATAAGATGTCTTTATTCACTCTACCCGGTCTACTTAATAACGCTTGGTACTTATTTCCAAAATAATCTTGTATATACTGATCTGGAACAAATATATATATATTATATAATTCTTTAAGAGTTATATATTTACTACATGACCCTTTTGCTATTCCTTTAAGCTGCGCTTGACCGAATTCAGATGCTAAAAATAATGTTAAGTAATACGGATTTATATTTTCACTTTCTATCGCAAATAAACAATCGCTAAAAAACATTTTAGGATATTGCTTTAATACTATTCCTACCTTCCCAATACATCCTTGCCCTACTCTACCAATTAAAATATTTTCTTTATAAAGTACAGATTTTTTCAAAACCCCTTTATAATCATTTACATATTGCTTATGTTTATTACTAATATACAAATTCTTTACATCCGTTGTATGAATAAATCTAGTCCCTTTATCAGAAATTATATCTTTGTTTTTGGTAATAGACTTCCCTCTTCTACAAGTCTTTATATAACTTTCTAATGCAACCTTTTTAAATTTAGAACAACACGCAAAATCATTCTCCAATAACTGCTGATATTCTAAATCCCATCTCTTAGTTTCAGCTGTTATCACTGTATGTTTATTCAATAATTCATATTTATCTGATAAATATTCAACCGTTATTTTTTCTTGGATATCTATCTTATTCTTTTTATTTTTTTTCATTAAAATCAAACAAGTGTCAGCATCAATATGATCAAAACAATTGTTAAAAATCTTCATTATTTTTAATATCGTTACTTTTGATAAAATTTTTATTCGAAATTCTTCGTATGCATCCAAAGATAAAAAACCATAAGGTAATATAATACAAATGAACCCATCCTCTTTCACAATCTCAATATATTTCATAAGAAAACGCATTTCAATTGGCAACGATAGTTTTTCATTATTTACTAAAAATTCTCCTTGATCATAAAAATTGAATGGTGGATTTGCTATTGCTAAATCAAATCCTTTTCCATTTACTATTACATTATATCCATTCCAGCTTTCTATATTCGGAGACAAACTATCTCCTAAATATGTATGAATATAAGGGCTACTTACATTAATTTTCTCTATCAACGTTTCATCTATATCTGCACCATATAAAGTCGCTGTTCTCCATCTTTTCCTTGCCTCTTCTAACAAACCACATTCTCCCATTGATAAGTCCACTACTGAACAAACAGAGGCATCTGGAACAATATTCACCATATATTCTGCTAATCTATTAGGAGTAAAATATTGTTTATATTTTCTTTTTTGACTCATTTTTCCCTCCTGTTTTTATTCCTTCACATGGTTTAAACAATAAATATGTATCTATTGCTAAGGCATCAGCAATTTTTTGAACATTCTCCAATGCAATACTCCTCTTTTTGCATTCTATAGCACTAATATATGTTCTATGTAATCCCGTCATTTCTGCAAGTTTATCTTGTGACAATCCTCTATTTGTACGATACATTTTCACATTAGATGCAAATACAGTTATTATATCCATATCCATAATCCTCCATAATTAATAATACGTTCCTGAATACAATAAGTCAACATATTTCCTCTATAGTCATCAACATATTTCCTCTATAGTCATAATTTTTTACAGTATCGAATTAAGAGACTCTAAATAATCAACTGAGAGCAATTACTCAATCGCCATCCATTATATTGTTTTAACAGTTGCATCCACTCCATTTGCCTGTAACAATTATATGTAAATATTTTTTTTATCTACAATCTTCCATGCACACATCTATATATTGTTTATATTACCCTCCATTCTATAGTATCATCATTTTTTAATCATTATATAATTCCTTGTACTTGCTTTTCTATATCAACTAATTAACCATCCTATATTCTACCTTTCTTATCGTTCTCTATCCATAGATTTTTTCTTAACTGACCGTTTCGGCTGCTGTCTGCCTTCCTGCTGATAGCGGTGCAGTTTTTCCAGAACGCTTGCTTTTTTCGGTTGTTCTAATGGATTTTCTTTCTTCTGCTCCGTCTGATTTTTCCATGCCCGCAGTTCTTCATTGTATTCCATAATTAGCGCTTCTGCTTTGTTATAGACCTTCTGAAAGGCTTGCACATTAGGATAACCTTCACGTTTTACGATCTGCTCCATACTCTTGTGCAGACGCTTTTCCAAATCCTCTAACAGTTCAATTCGCCCTTCCAGAGATTTTCGCTCTTTGCCTTTAAATAGTCCTCGTAACTCTGACAGTTGCTTTTTCAAAGAAGAAATATCTTGCTGTGTGCGTTTTATCTCCCTTGACTGTCCCTGCAATTCATACATAATCTTCTGCATATCTTTCCACTCCTGCAAGTCAATCTTTGGCACAGGTCTTGGCGGTAGCTTAAATTTGAAAATCACTTCCTGTAAAAAGTCTTTTGCACCTCGGATAATCTGACGGAACATATCCGGCAGCCAACCATGTGTCCTGATAGATTGCAGCGTTTTGTCTGTGATTTTTTCCTGCTTGATCTTCAAAATATCTTCTTCAGGAACACCCTCAACTAATGCCACATCAACTATCCGATTCCATTCCTGCCTTGCGGCATTATCTGCTTTTATCTCCTCTGCTTTCGGATTGTTCTTTCCGATTTTCTTCGTTGCCAGATAAACGCCGCCCTGTTGGAATACGGATAGTTTTTCTGATTCCTCTTTTACATATCGGTTGATCATATCGGTAAACAGTTCCTTGACTTCTTTAGTAAATGCTTTGTTCTTAAACCATTCATCCTTTTTCGTGAAGATATGGCTTTCATAAACTTCTCCTTTGGGGATGATACTGCATCCCGCCCGAAGATTGCCTTGCTCGTCTAAAATCTCTTTCTTTGTGCGTCTATGCTTCCCCTGTTCATCATAAAACATATTTCGGGTTGCGATCTTCACTTCGGGTTGTTCCAACATTTTCCGTTCACTGAATACCAGATGAATATGATAATTCGTCTTTGCCTTATTGTGATGGAGGGCAGCACTGCATTCCATACCATATCTTTTATGAAAAGTCTCCGTAAAAAGTCTTACCACATCGTCTGACCTGTACTGAACAAAACTTTCGGGAAGTGCAATAATAAACTCACGCCCTTCAATACATTTCCCTGCTGATCCACTTGCCTTAAAGTCCAACTGATTTTCTCTTGCAAGATTTTTCCAAAACTCCGGTGTTGCTCCTTCTGTCTGATAGGTCGCATAGAGATATTCCTGTCGTTTCGGATTGGAGATATAATCAATCCTGCCTGCCACATCGGACAGCTTGCTTTGTCTGATAAATGAATGTCTGCCTATAAGCATCCTCCTTCCTCGGCTCTCGCCGGCTTTATTGTGAGTAGGTGCATAAGCACCTGTTTACGAACCTATCCGCCTGTCGGCGGTTTGCTCCCAGCAGGGCGAAATACACAGAGCATAAAACTTTAGTTTTGTGCGATGAGTGTATTTCGCTCTCAAACGCCGAGGGCCTATTTTATTTCGCACAATCCGATTACTTCTCGGACTCACGCTTAGATTTATGGGCGTATCCGCCCTTTTTCTCTGCCCGTATCCGGGCTGCTCTTTCTATGACTGACAGCAGGTGGTCTACGGTACTTTCTTCCCATCCGGCAAGCCATATTAGAGTTCTTTCCTCTACTTTTGTCAGTTGCACACCTGCCAGCACCTTGTTCATTTTTTGTATCTGCCTGCCCTCCATCTCATAAAATAAATCATTCACATTTCTGCTTTCTCTATCCGGCTGCTTTAACATCCGCAACACTCCCTTCCTGCCTTATCTGTTATTGACAGGTGCGTGGCACGCTCCTGTTTTTATCATCAAGGAAGATTTACCAACGGAATTTCTCCGGCACTCCTCGTCTGTCCAGATATTCTTTTCTCGCCTGTTCCCGTTCTTCCTCTGTGGGCGCAGTTTTGTATTTTGAATATAAATCTCTCATTACCAAAGAATCCAACTTTGCTTCTAATCCTTGTTTTATGCTTGGTAAATTTTCTTCCATATCCAGCAAATGGAATTTTACAAGTTCCATAAATAGCTGCTCCGGTATCTGTATTTGTTTCATACGGTTTCCTTTCCAACTCCGCAACAATGCAATGTCTTTAGTTTTTGCAACCTTACATTTACGTCTCTGCAATTTCTATACATTCTGCATTGTTGCGTTCTTATCTACGCTTTCACGATTTCATCAAGATTCCAATACCATGATTCTCCAATCCGTTTTCCTTTAATACCCAACTCTTTTTTCGCATTTTCCAATGTTCGTTTTGAAATTCCCTTTTCTTCGGCAAGATTAACAATATCCTCACTTTTTACCACATTGTTTGTTTCTGCCAGTTCATAAATGAGTTGTTTTGCTCGTTCCTTTTTATTTGCTTTCGGGGTGATTCCTCCCAGCAATTCGTCTGCCGTAATTTCATAATCGCCCAACCAATGAAATCCTTCTTCCGTCAGTTCAAATGCTTTTGAATGTCCGAATGCGGCAAGGTTATTTTTTATTTGCACAACTGCTCTTGTATTTTCCTGTCCCTCTATTCTGCCGACTAAAAGAACGCTTCTTGCGACTGCGAAAAAGTCAATCGAACCCATTCCTCTATATGCCGCCTTGTTTCCGGCAGCCTTATTCATGTGACCGATCAGGATAATCGCACACTTATGCTTCTCTGCTAAAAGTCCTAATTTCTTAGTCATATCTCTTGCTTCATTTGCCCGGTTCATATCCATTCCGCCGCCCAGATAGGCTTGTATCGGGTCTAAAATAAGTAATCTTGCATTGGTTTGAATAATCGCCTGTTCTAATCGTTCGTCCACCATAGAAAGGGATTTTTCGCTTTCGTCAATAACCATAATTTTCTCGCAATCAGCGTCTGCCGCTTCAAGTCTCGGTTTTACTGTATCTGCTAATCCATCCTCGGCTGTCTGATAAATAATATTCATAGGCTCTGATACCTGCATCTCTTCATCCAATCCGATACCCTTTGATAATTTGGCTGCAAGATTCAATACAAGTGTTGTCTTTCCATCTCCCGGATCACCTTGAATAATTGTCAATTTTCCATAAGGGATAAACGGATACCATAACCATTCAATTTCCTGTGACTGAATATCAGCCATATTGATTATTTTCAATTCAATCTTCTGTTCTTCCATAAAGTCCTCCATTCAAAAATTCTGTTGTTTCTCCGGAGAACCTCTGTTATACTGATTTTGTAAATATCTTGATAACAAAGGTTATCCGATTTTTCATAAGTCCTAACAGTTGCCGCTGTCGGGACTTTTTTCTGTTCCCTGCCAAAGATACTTTGCTCCGTCCAACATCCATATAATGGCTTTCAGCATATCCAGACAGTCATTTTTCATCTGCTCCACTCCTTCGTCTGATAACAGGATTTCCTGCTCTTCAAATTGCTTTAGGATTTCTGCAATGTTGTACTGCATAAGTTGTAATTCCTCAACCAGTTGATATATTACTTCCCTTTTCCCGACTACACACACTTTGTTATAGATACAGGAACGAACAAAATAATCTTTTTTCTGCATACCACTCGCTTTGATTTTTGCTTCTATTTCATCCCTTTCTCTTGGGGAAATACGAAAGCTGATTGTTGGGTATTTGTGTACTCCACTCATAGCTACTCCTCTCCATTGGCAATTTCCAACTTCTCTGCCAATTCTGCTTGTTTATTGGGATACAAATGGGAATAGGTATTCAAGGTAGTCTCAATCTTTTCATGTCCCAACCGTTCTGCAATCGCCAATGGCTGAAATCCCATTTCTACTAGCAAAGACGCATGAGAGTGCCTCAAATCATGCAGGCGAATACGCCTAACGCCTGTTTCTTTTATCCCCCGAACCATTTCATGTTCCATAAATGATTTTGTAAATCGGAACATTCTTTCATTCGCCGTTATTCCATACAACATACTACAATATTCTTTTAATTCCTCTACTAAAAATGGTGGAATAGATATTTTCCGATTGCTTTTCGGTGTCTTAGGCGGCGTGATCATATCTTTACCATTCAAACGCTGGTATGACTTGTTAATCGTAATACACCGATTCTCTAAGTCTATATCTTCATAAGTTAAAGCGAGTAATTCTCCGATTCTCATACCGGTCCAATATAAAAGCAAAAACGCCATTCTTGCTTCCGGCTTACTGTCCATAGAGGGTAAAAACTCTTTGAACTCCTGTTTTGTCCAAAAATCCATTTCATCAGCCTTACTCTTTCCGATACTTCCCGCTTTTCTGCAAGGATTATCTCGCAAATCATAATAGCGTACAGCATAATTAAAAAGCGCTGCCAACTGATTGTTAATGCTTTTCAAATAAGTTGGAGCATATCCCTTTTTAATCAACTCATTTTGCCATGCTCTGATATCTGAAGTTTGAATTTCACACATTTTCTTGTGTTTGAAATACGGAGTTACTTTCAAATCAAACACATATCGCTTATTAATAATCGTGCTTTCTCGCAATCGGTTCTCCATATCTGCAAAATAAATTTCTACGAAGTTTTCAAAACTGATATCTAGATTCTTCTGCTGTTGCTGGAGAAAATTTCTTTCCCATTCATCCGCTTCTCCTTTTGTTTTAAAACCTCGTTTGTTCTTTTTTCGGCGTATTCCCTGCCAATCCTTATAATAAAACTGACTGCGCCATAATTTCCCGTCTCTTGTTGCCGGCATATCATCATCCCCTTTCTTCTAAACTACCATTCCATAAAATTTTTCCTGAAAATACTTTCTTGGCACTTTTCCCGAAATCACTCGAAATCCATTTGCTTTCAACTCATCATTCAGTCCTCGAATAACTTTATATGCATACCCTCTAGATACTCCGAGTAATTCAGCAACTTCATCTGCGGTAATATACATTTTCATCGTATTCTCCATATTCATTTCTCCTTTCCTCTTTAATCTTAGTACACTTTTGTGTTCCTTGTAATTCGTATTATATAGTACACATTTGTGTTCGTCAAGTATTTTTCATAAATTTTTATACACAAATGTGTCCCAATGTGCTAAACTATCTCTATACCCACAAAGCACAAAAAGGAGAAACACTATGACTGTCGGAGAAAAAATCAAATATTATCGGAATATACGTGGAATATCACAGGAAATGTTGGGAAATCTTTCCGGCATAAATCCGGCTACTATCAAAAAGTATGAGTATGGTATTCGCAATCCAAAGCCGGATCAATTACTGAAAATCACAAACGCTCTTGGCATCAGCATTAATCTATTCATGGATTTTGATATAGAAACTGTATCTGATGTACTTTCTTTACTGTTTAAATTAGATGAGCAAGTAGATATGAAATTTGAAGCAGAAAGAGATGAAAATGGAGAGTTTATCCCTTCTACTGTGAAATTTTCTTTTCAGAACGCTGCTATCAACAATAAACTTTGCACCTATCTTAAAGCAAAGCAAATAAAAGAAAATCTGGAAAACTCCAAGAATAAATTGAGTGCCGAAGATAATTATGCAGAAACTATCACTGAGATTGAGCAGAACATAGAAGATATAAAAAA
Source organism: Faecalimonas canis (assembly GCF_054601575.1). NCBI lineage: Bacteria > Bacillati > Bacillota > Clostridia > Lachnospirales > Lachnospiraceae > Faecalimonas > Faecalimonas canis. Next base: position 23,547 of record NZ_BAAHSI010000005.1, read on the forward strand.
TCATCTAGTAGATGATAATATGGTTGTCAAAAAAGGAACCAACAGAATTACTGTAAAAGTATTTCCACAATAGATATAACCTCTCATTCTACTATGTAAAAGACCTTTGACTATTGAATTTACTCTATGTAAAAGCATTTTGATAGAATCATTTACTAACATTTAATACGATATGTCTAGGTCGAGAGAAAAAACACGTAAAAAGGAGGACGCGCATTGGAACTGTATAAACAGATAAAAAGATATCGAACAGATATGAATTTATCTCAGGAAGAACTTGCAGAAAAAATATATGTCACAAGACAAACTATTTCTAATTGGGAAAATGATAAAAGTTATCCAGATATTCATAGCCTGCTACTGTTAAGTTCAACATTTCACATCTCTCTTGATCAACTAATCAAAGGAGATATTACTACTATGAAAGAAGAAATTAGCAAAGAAGCTATACAGAAATTTAATCGTGATGGAGCTATTTTTACAGTACTTTTAATATTAACTGTCATTGCAGCTGTGCCATTGGCAGTATTTTTAGGATATTGTGGATATATCGTTTGGGGAATTCTTTTCTTAATTATGATATATTACGCTTTAAGAGTAGAAAAGTTCAAAAAAGAAAATGATATTATGACGTACAAAGAAATTGTGGCATTCACCGAAGGAAAGCAATTAGATGAAATTGAAAAAGCACAAGAAAAAGGAAAACGTCCTTATCAGCAACTGCTTTCAGCTTTACTAAGTGCCACAATCGGATTTATTATATCTATTTTTTTTGTTTGGTTGCTCAAATCCTATATTTTTTAATCCGTCGACGTTTTTACCTATCAAAATTTCTTAAATAGAGCCAAAATAGAGCCAACAGACATAACAAAACCTCGGAAACCCTTGTAAAATGGGCATCCGAGGTTTTTTGTCCGTTATTCGAACTCGCAAAGTTCTATTTGCTTTGTAGTGCTTTCCCGTTGTTTTAGTTTTTTAACAGTTCATTTATGAAATGTTTCGTGTATATTTGCTATGTTTTCATCAGATTGTATTGTCATTTTATTGTCAGCAATATGCTATACATTAAAATCAATTAATAATCTTAAATACTATAATATTCATAAAGCACTTCAATTTCCCTACAAACCGGAGTTCTTCGACTCTTAATGTATTCATTACACAAGCTATACACTAATTTTTAACTCTCTATTACTGTTTTTTAATTATTTTCTTAATAAGTAGTATTACTAAAAAATAGATTACACATACTACAATTCCTGCAACACCACTCCATGAAGCTAATACATACCAAAGACTTTTCACCCTCTCTATTTGATAGATAGCTATCTCTCCCCGCTCGAGAACGGTAAGTCCTAATATAGCAATTGGAATGCACGCACCCAAAATAAATGCTATAACTGCGCCCAACCCCATCAGCATTTTTTGATAAAATCTCACCTTTTTCAATGGATTACTTTTTAATTCAATATTAGTGCTTTGAATATCTATTTGCATTTTCATTGCCATCACTTTCTTTCGACAATCTTCACACTCACTTAAATGTTTATCAATATCTTTTTTCGTTTGCTCTGATAATATATCATCTTGATATAAAGGTAATAAATCAGAAATAATGTAACATGGAAGTTCTTTATTCATCTTTTAAAATCTCCTTTACAATTTTTTGTTTTCCTCTAAAAAAAGTTACTCTTGTCCAATTTTCTGTTTTTCCAATTATCTCTCCAATTTCAGAGAAAGATAAGTTGCTAATTAGCCTTAAATACATTACTTCACGAACCGGCTCATTCATCTCATGTATCAACTGTAAGATTTCTTTTTGTTCCCATCGAACATCCACTTCTTGTTTATCCATTGTTTCTAAGATGTGATCATCTATTGATAGACACTCTTGCCGTTTTCGTAAATCTTTCAGCCAAACATTTTTAGCAATGCCACATAACCAAGTCAATATGGAACTATTTCCTTTAAACTGCTCAATGCATTGAACAGCTTGAAAGAAAGTTTCTTGAGTAAGTTCCTCTGCAATATCCTCATTACTTGTCTTGCTCAATAAAAACAAGAATACTTTTCTTGAATACATTTCATATATTTCTTCAAGCACTTGTGTTCACAACCTCCTTTCTACTCGTTAGTACCAAATTAGAGTATTTCGTTACAAAATAACAGAAAAACATTCTAAAAAATTGAAGGCAAAACCAACTTCTGATTTAAGTCCCTCAAGAAAATTTTGTAAGAATAACTTCTAGTAAAAAATAACAGCAAGAAACCTGTCTCTTATTTCTTACTGTTATCACATTTCTAACATTATCTCATTTATAAAATTCAAATTTGTTGCTTACATTATACTTCACCAACAAAAGGAATGGAAGGTTTTTTGTACCAGAGTTTTCTGCTTAAACCTTGTAAAGTATATTTCCACAAAATTCATTTTACCTTTTCTTATATCACATTACTTACAGAGCATTCACCTAAAGGACATGATTCTTTAAATATGCTGGATCATATTGGAACATGGGCTGATATGTACCAGAAATTCAGAAATGAAGAGATTACAGAAAAAGAATATTTAGACTGGAAGAGCCAAGAAAGCCCGTAAAATAGGCATTTCTTGGCTCTAATATATTATTCAAACTCGCAAATAAAATCTCGTCACTATACTTTTTAGTATTGGTATTATGGTTCTATTTGGTTTTATATGTGTTCTACTATCCTACATCCATAGACCGTACTGAACGGTGTTATCAATTTGTTATCACATCTCTGTTATCAATCAAAGATTCTCGTGATATCCTGATATCGGTTAACTACACGATAAATCTCTACATATTCGTTACCGACCTTATAGATAATCACATACTCTTCCCATATCGCATATTTATAATCTGTCCGAAAGCTGACCCGTTTGGAGAGATCCGCCTCCATTCCAGGAAACATCTGAAGATTTTCAAATTAATCATAAATCTCTTTTATCGTCTTCGTAGCATATTCCTCGTTGTCTTCGGCAATGTAATCCCGAATATTCTTCAGATTCCACCTCACGATGGACAACCCCCTACTATTCAGCTATATACTTCCTTGTTACCTGGGCGTATTCGGGACTTTCACCCGTTAGAGCGCGCCCATGGGCGCGCAAACCACAAAAAGCTGTAAAATTCAACGTGAACTTTTACAGCTTTATTCAAACTATGCTTTTTTTACCTAAAAGAAGCTACCCACTACGTAAAAGAAACGCAAGACCCTTATCCGTTCTGGATATGAGCCTTGCGAGAATTGTAATCCGTAGATTTTACAGGTAAAATCTCTCCAGTTTTGTTTTAAAAAATTGAATTAATGGACCGTTGAAGCAGGCATTTATAATTGTACCAATCCCTACTACCGACCAGATACCCGCCCCAGATGCAGTGGCAAATATGATTCCGATAATCACAACAACAACATCCGAAAGAATCCTTGCTTTATGGAATGGGATTTTTTGATGTGTCAGTTTTTCGATTATAATTGCGACGCTGTCATATGGAGCGATTCCCATATCTGCGACCATATATAGTGCCACTCCCATAGATGCCATCAGCTGAGCAAGCAGCAGTGCAAGGATACGCAGTGGCAGATTCATCTGAATCTGCACCACATCATTCGCTACATAACAAATAAAATCTGCAATATATCCGACAAATACCATATTGATAATGGTCCCCAAACCAATACAGGATCTTGCCTGAAAGAATACAACTACAAGAATGATTGCATTGACAAGCAGTTGCCACGTTCCAAAGCTCCATCCGATAAATCCGCTGATTCCAAGATTCATTGCACTGAATGGATCCACGCCAAATTGTGAAAGTCGTAAGAAAGATACACATAATCCAATAAACAATATTCCCAGTACCATTCCGCTGATTCTTTTTGTCTTCGTCATGCTCTATCTTCCCTCCTGAACTTTTTTGCCTTTCAGCATATATATTCTAGATTCAAAATCGGTACAAGGAGTCACATTCCCAGGCACTTCACCAGCTGTCACATCAGAGGTGATCAACCCATAATTCATCAATTCATCTCCGTAATTTTCTGTATGATTCCATACATTTTCATAAACCATATCTGGGTTTAATCCCTGTAATCTGACACGGCTATACGGCTGATTTACTCCATTTAAAACACGATAGTAACCTACGATTGCAAGCGTGCGGTCTTCATTTGTCACCATCCATACTGTCTCATTTCCTTCGAATGGACTTTTCAGACGATAAAATGTTCCAAACTGGAACACTTCTCTATATTCTTTCATAAATGCGATCTGTTCTTTTACTTCTTTGATCTCTTCTTCTGTCAATTTGTTAAGATCCAGTTCGTATCCAAAAGTTCCAAAGTATGCTACGTTCGCTCTTGTATGTAGTGGAGTATTGCGGAATACCTGGTGATTCGGAACAACAGACACATGGCTTCCCATACTGCTAAGCGGGTAACACATAGAAGTTCCATACTGAATCTTCAGACGCTCGACCGCATCCGAATCATCGCTTGTCCATCCCTGCGGTGCATAGTACAGCATTCCCGGGTCAAATCTTCCACCACCGCTGGAACAGGATTCGAATAATACTTCCGGAAACTCATTTGTCAAGCGCTCATACAGATCATACACACCTAAAATATAACGATGGAACACTTCTCCTTGTCTGTCTGCAGGAAGCTTGCTGCTGTAGCATTCGGTAATGCTTCGGTTCATATCCCATTTAATATATGAGATTTTTGACTCCGACAATAACTTTGCCATCATTCCGTAAATATGGTCTACTACTTCTTTTCTTGAGAAATCAAGTACATATTGATATCTGCCGTGTGATGTATTTCTTCCCGGCGTCTGTAAGATCCAGTCTGGATGTGCACGATAAAGATCAGAGTCTTTATTTACCATCTCTGGTTCAAACCAAAGACCAAATTTTAATCCAAGTGCTTCAATTCTTTCTGACAGGCCTTTGATGCCATTTGGCAGAAGCTCTTCATTTGCCACCCAGTCACCAAGACCGGCTCTGTCATTTCTTCTTGCGCCAAACCATCCGTCATCTAAGACAAACAGTTCTACTCCACATTCTTTTGCTTTCCCGGCAATCTCTACAAGACGATCTTCTGTAAAGTCAAAATACGTTGCTTCCCAGTTGTTATTTAAGATTGGTCTTGCTTTATCGCGCCAGTACCCTCTTGCAAGTCTCTTTGCATACAACTTCTGGAATGTCTGGCTCATGCCATTTAATCCATTTTCACTGTAAACCAGAACGGCTTCCGGTGTCTGAAAACTTTCTCCCGGTTCTAATTTCCAATCGAATCCTTCCGGATTGATCCCGGCTGTAATTCGTGTCACATCGTGTGTATCTACTTCTGCCTGCATACGGAAATTTCCACTGTATACAAGACTTACTCCGATTGCTTCTCCTGCATTTTCATCTGTGTTGTGACGTTTTAAAGCAAGGAACGGATTGTGTTCGTGAGAAGAATTACCACGCATACTGTCAATAGCTGTTATGCCCTGCTCCAATGTTCGATTTTTTATATAGCGCTCTCTGGACCATGCACCGGACAACTGCATCCATTCATAATCCTTATCCGGAAGATCCAGGCTTAAACTCATCATATTTAACACATGTAGATTTTTCTCACCTGCATTTTCAATATACGCACTTCTTGCAATTGCACTGTATTCATCAAAAATGGTATATAATAGTGCCAGTTTCGCACCGGTCAGAGCGTCTTTCAGGAAAATGCGCAATGTCTGCGCTTCCCCCTCGGACTCTGTATAAGTTGCCGGCAATCCGGAGAGTTTTGATTTTCCATCAATAATCTCATAACTGTCATATTGGAACTCACTGATCCTGCTGCCGTTTTCCTGCAACAATTCAATTGCCGGATGTCTGTAATCTGTCGTACCGTAAACCGGATATTCCTGTCGGATATGTTCCAATGAAAAAGTACGATCCCACTCATATATATACGATGTCATTGGGCGTTCACATTTCTCAACCAGATAAGAAAAATCTGCTTTATCATGAAGTCGTTTTCCAAAATATAATTGTCCCAGATGTCCATTTTCTAATACACATAAGATATAGCTAATTTTTCCATTGTATAAATGAAAAGTTTTTGTTTCTTCGTGAAAAATAATCTGTCTCATATACTACCCCCTTTTACAATTGAATTGTTGTCTCTTAAGCTGTCTGTTTTTTCACATGCATTTCATTTACTTTTCTTGTGATTTCTTCCATCTTTTCACCTTTTAAAGTGTAGTATTTTTTGTAAATACCTAAGCTTGCAAATGCAAGAATGATTGGAATTACAAGCATTAACACGCGAATACCCATAACGGTCGCTGCACTCTGCGCTGCTGCTTTTGCATTGTATCCTACAATCTGAAGCCCAATTCCTGTTAATCCACCTGCTGCTGCCATAGCTGCCTTCATAAGGAATGTCTGTGCTGAGCATGTTACGCTTTCATTTCGTACACCAAATTTCACTTCTCCATAGTCGATAACATCTGCCATGCAGCATGTTGTTACTCCAAGTGAAAGACCTGATCCGAAGAAAAGCAGTGCACAGCATACAACAACTAACGCTTTACTCTGTGGTGCTACATATCCTGCTACACCGAGCAGTGCGAATCCAACAATTGGAAGTCCACATGCAAATGCGTATACTTTTTCACGGCTGATTTTTGCTGCGATTTTCGGGAAACATAAAAGTCCTACCATCTCGGCAATGATCGCAAATCCAAAGATAGAATACAGATATTCATCGTGGCATACACATTTGAAATAGTATACAGCAAAGCTTTTTGCGATCTGTGTACAAAGGTTAAATGTCAAAAGCAATCCGATGAATGCAAGCAGCTGATCATTTTTTACAATTACATGAAACGCCTGTTTCAGACTTGTCTTTTCTGCTGATACACCTACTGTTGATTCCTCTTTTACATTGAATACAGTAATACCGATTGTAACAATGAAAATAACTGCGATAATAATTGCGAAAATTGTATATCCATTTTCTGCATAGAGATTACTCTCGCCTGCAGCTTTGTTCAGATAATTGATAATGTAAAGTCCAAATGTTGCTACTGAAAATCCTGCAAGACTTGCAAAAAATCTTGGAATTATAGATACTTTCTCACGTTCGTGCGGGTCATTTGTCAAGTTCGGAAGCCATGACCAGTAAGGGACATCCATGATCGTATAAGTCATTCCATATAAGATGTACATAACAGATACATATACGTACAATGCTGTTCCTGACAGGTTAAAGCTGTGGAATAACAAAACAAATACAACTGAGTTTACTAATGTTCCGATTACAATCCAGATTCTGAATTTACCAAAACGTGTATGTGTATTGTCAACGATCATTCCCATCATCGGGTCATTGATCGCATCCCATATTCTTGCTACAAAAAACAGTACGCCGACAAATGCCGGTGCCAGATACAAAGTATCTGTAAAATAAACCATTAAAAATGCTCCTACTAAATTACAAATCGCATCTTTACCGATCGCCCCAATTCCAAAGCACAATTTTTCTCTTGTAGACGCATATTTATATTGCGGATTTTTCTGAGTTTCTTTTTGATTTCCCATGAGTCTCCTCCTCTAATACTCCTTTGATTATTTGTTATCTGAGCGAAGAAACTTGTGCACTTGTTCCTTATGTTCGTTGATACAAGTATAGCGTAGAAAAAAAGACATCCGTTATACCTTTTTGTTAAGAGTTATATCCTAAATGTTAGGTATCGGATGCCTTTTTCAACATTTCGTCTATTCTTTTTCGATGTCTCTTACATAAATTGTTTTATGTTTCTTGTATTCTTTCAGTTCATTTTGTGCACTGATCAACCGTTCTCGGGCAGCCTTTCTGTTATCATTTCGATATTTGGTCGGCGTCATTCCCATTTTCTGTTTAAATACTTTTCCGAAAGCAAGTGAATTGCGATAACCACAGGAAACTGCGATTTCCTCCACAGACAGATCTGTAAGTGTGAGCTGCTCCTTTCCTCTGGAAATTCGAAATTCCGTCAAAAAATCCTTCGGCGAGATTCCAAGACTGTTCTTAAATATTGTATATAAATAACTTCGATTAAGTGCAAGATGATTTGCTATATCTTCTACTGTGATTTTCTGTGAATAGTAATTCTTTATATAAGCAATTGCTTCCTGTACATGTATACTTTCTTTCGTATCATCCGCATATTGCTGAATTTCAATCCCGCGAGCCAGCACGGAGAAAAACTGATACAATTTTCCTTGAAGATAGTATATATTTTCCGCAGTTGAGTACGTATGCCGAAGCATTTCAAATACAATTTCTTTCAGCTCTTTTCCATATTCACATTCGCACGTAAGCTGACGACTGTTCAGTCCAAGATCTCTGACAAATCTCTGTGCTTCCGTACCACCAAATCCTACCCAAAGGTAAGACCATGGATCCTTTTTATCTGCCTGATAAAAGGTCAGACTCTCCGGTTCGATCAGAAAGGCCTGCCCTTCTTTCAGCTGATACTTCGTTTCGCCGACCTGATAGATTCCTTTGCCCTTCATTACATAATGCAAAATATAATTGGGTCTTGCGGCCGGTCCGTAGCTATGTAATGGTTCACATTCTGCAAATCCACAGAAACATAAATAAAAATCTTTAAACTTTGGTTTTAACAGTTGTAATACGTAAGAATCTTCCATAATATGTATCCTCCTGTTCTCACTATAATTATAGCATTACTGGTTCATGTTTACAATTGAGCCCTTGTTTAATTATCAACTTCCCTTCTGCATTTGTTCCATCCGTCTCTTTTCTTCTAGAGCTTTCTCGTTTTGAATATTTATCTCTTCATATACTCTGTACTGGCAGATGCAAAATCGGACATCCTTTTCCGAAATTTATCAAATTTTCTTGTTTTTTAATTCTCCATCAGTGTGGTTACTGTGTCATGGAGTTTAACTCATCGAAAATAAAGAACCTTTCTTTGGTATCTTTTTTCTAAATGCAGGCAACAAAAAAACAGTCTGCCTTGACGAAAATCACTTCAATCAAAACAAACTGTTCTTCATATTTACTCTAATTTTATTTTATGAGAATAACTGATTTCACGGAATTTGCAGGTGAATCTGGAATATAAACAAGAGAAAAAAATATTTTTTAAACTCCATTTGCACTCCATTTGGTCTTTTCGACACCCCGCAAAGTCTTTATTTATGGGCTTTTCCGCAATTTTTCAAGCTACTCAAACTCGCAAATAAAATCTTATCACTATACATTTTTGTATAGAGATTATGGTTCTATCTGGTTTTATATGTGTTCCACTGTCCAAAGTCCACAGGCCGTACTGAACGGTGTTATCATTTTGTTATCAAAAATATGTTATCATTTTCTAAGACAATTCCTCGATATTTTTTCAAATAGATTTTATCCATATTTTGAATTCTAAATTTAAATTTGTTTTATTGCGTATATTTATAATTGCAATTATAATTCCCACTGGTGTTAAACTATAATCCCCAGGAATACTATTCATTGCTAATGGTAAAATTTCTTTAACCTTATCTATATCCAGATTATATTGTTCAGAATACACCTCAGCTGCACTTCCTAAAGAAATAGTTAATAATCTAAGCATATGCAAAAAAGGGATACTGCTCTCTATTCCATTTGTAACTGGCATTTTTGCGCAAATGTATTCACAATGCTCTTTAAGTGATTCAATAGAATTAATACCATTCATCTTTGTTTGTTTACATAAAAATATTAGTGAAAGATAATTTAAATGAACTTCCGATAGTGATTTTACAATTTCTACAGCTTCATCTAAAAGGATTTTCATATAGTAGTCATTATCATAATTTATTCTGTTAACAATAAGATTGCTTAACAAATCACGTAATATTTGAGTTCCGAATCGTGCATACTCCTGATGCGACTTATTTAAAATATATTGAATGTCCGGATCTGAAAATTCAGAGAAATTTGTTTTTCCTTGTTTTTCTAGTTTGTCTACTATATCTTTACATAATTCCTCTGCTCGCTCTTTAGCAATCTTTTTTGCTTCCTCTTGCAGTCTGGGGAAATTATCCATAAACAGTTTTATAGCTAAATTGCTCGCTTCTTCCGCTGTCATACCATAATAATTATTTTGTTCCCCTATCTGTGTTGTATCAGATCCCAGTGCTGCTTTTTGTATTATTTTTGTTTCATCACTCACCGCTTTTCTCCTTCGTATAATAGTTATTTTGAATTCCTATTTGAGTACTTTTTGTACCATAATTAACTTGCTCTATCCTTGTCTGCTTTTTTTCTTGCTTTTTCTTACAAAATACTTTTCTTATTGCTGCAAATATCAATGTTACAATAGTTACTCCAATACCGCTAAAAAACCATTCCTTGTTTTCATTAACCCAAATTATTACTTTATCCATAATTATGCTTCCTCATGCACCGGCTTTTTAAGTATTATAAATCTTACTCAAAAATCCTTGTAATATCCTGATATCTATTAATCATACGATAAATCTCTACATATTCTTTTCCTATCTTGTAGATAATCACATAATCTTCCCATATCGCATATTTATAGTCCGTCCGAAAGCTGACTCGTTTTGAAAGATCTGACCCCATTCCAGGAAACATCTGAAGGTTTTCAAATTTACCGTAAATTTCCTTTATGGTCTTTGCTGCATATTCTTCGTTATCTTCAGCAATATAATCTCGGATGTTTTTCAAATCCTTTGCAACAATCGGATTGATCCGCAATTTTAACATCTTATTCCCCCACAAGTGCTTTCAATTCGTCCAGATTCAACCAACCTTCGCCATCTTTCACTGCTTCTTCAGCTTCCTGCAGCTTCAGGAGAAGCTTTTTCTCTGCACGATCGCGCTCATAGTCTTCAATATCCATAACTACAAAACGTCCTCTGCCATTCTTTGTCAGATATACTGGTTCTCCTTTATGACAGTTCTTCAGAACTTCATTATAATTTCTCAAATCAGACACTGGTAAAATATTTGCCATATTTTTTCAGCTCCTTTCCTTGATAAAGCGGACATTCGCATTCGCTTCTCGCTCATGAGCACAACCTACTATGCAGTCCATATCCATATTGTTTCTGTTACTTTTATTATACACAAAAAGCTGTAAAATTCAACGTAGATTTTTACAGCTTTTCTATCTCTATATATTTTTTACAACCTATTTTAAATGTTCCTCAAAAATTGATTCGAGTTCCTTATTCCCTCTCAAGAATTCATACTCTTTCTTATTTTCAATTTCCGAATACAATTCACGAACAAAATTTTTTCCAATTCCCGAAAAGGCTTTTCCCTGTGCAGTATCTTCATACCTGTAATACAAAGGGGATTGTGTCATATTCCAAGGCTTCTGTGATTCGCTTAATAATTGCTTAATTAATTGAATACATTTTTCTACGTTTTTTCGATATCCAGCAATCAGCAGATATGGCACTGTGTTGCCGTAATTCCATAGTCCAAACAGTGATATCATTTGATCTGTAATCTCAGCAATTTTCTCTGCTTTATCATGATTTCCTGTCTCTTCTTCCATTTCTATTAACTTATACAAGTAGCTTTGGACATTGATAACTGCCTGTAGCAATTTTCCCTCCAAGAATAACGCAGCAGTATCTGTTCCTTCCTGATGCGCTAGTACACTTGTTTTCATAATCGTTGCATCAATTACAGTATCAGGAATTTTTTTCAAAAGGACATTTGCTTCTTCATATTTCTCCATTTGGACATATTTCGTTGCAAGTATAAAAACACTTGAATTTCTCACTCTTTCATCCTGACTATCTGCTGTTCGTTCCAGCCACTCAATGATAGTTGTATTATATTCCATTCGTTCTTCATCATTAAGATCTGACAAAGTCAAAGATGCGTTCAGAACAGTTGCGATCTTATAAATTAATAAGTCGCAATGAGGATACTCCTGTATTTTACGAGATGCCATCTCGAAAGCCTTTGTAAAGCTGTCCAATGAAACTTCCGAAAGTTCATTCACAAATAGTCCAATCTCTTTTTCAGTCAATTCTTCACGAAACGAAAACAATTCATTCATATCAATTTTCAATAATCGTGCCAAAGCTGGAAGTAATGAGATATCCGGATATGTATTTCCCTTTTCCCATTTATTTACCGCAGGAGTTGACACTCCCAGATAATTTGCCACCTGTTCTTGTGTTAATCCCACAGTTTTTCTATAGTTTTTTATCTGTTCACCAATACGCATTGTTCTCACCTCCTGTTCTCGCTATAATTATATCGTTACTAGTTCATGTTTACAATTGAGCCTTTGTTTAATTATCATTCTGTTTTTTTAACTTCTAATTAATTTTTATCCCATGTCTCTACCATCTATTCTTACACATAAATTATTTCTCTCATCACAATTTCTTCCGCGCCGGCTTTGACATTATTCATCAATCTAACCCACCTCATCTGATCCTGCCTCTTTAAGTTTTCATTTACACCCTGTTTTTCTACCATCTGTTTCATTAACACTTCTACCTGCTCTGTTGCTTCCTGGTCAATCTGATTCAGATGTGCTGTCAGCTTGCCAGATAATAACAAGTTTTGATACCGTATTGGTCTATGTTCTTTCAAAAACTGTTTCCGTAACATTCCATATTTTCCATATGTCGGTTCTTCTTCATTCAATACCAGATCCGGCAAATAATAATCTCCACACAGGGTATAGCTTAATCCATTCTTTTCATCATAAATGTGTTTTTCCATGATTTTATCTCTCCATTTCTCTATTTTTTGATTTATTTTTCTTACGCTGCTGATTCTCCATCTCACTCTTTTTTATTCCCCAGGCTAATCTTTCATGAATACTTCCCTTCGGCATTTGTTCCATCCGCTGCTTTTCTTCCAGAGCTTTCTCATTGCGAATATCCTGCTCTACTGCCGCATCTACCGTCTCTATTCCCAGAACACGCACAACACGATCATACCTATCAGAAACGCCTTGCATTATATTCTTTTCTTCTGATAATTTATGATTTTCTTTACGCATATCATCCAACTCCTTCTGAATACCGTTATATTTTTGTTTCAGCTTTTGATATTTGCTCTTCCAATTTTCCACCTCTTTTGTAAGTTCTTTAACCTGTGCAACCATTGCCCCAACCTTATTTTTTATCTGAAGAAACAGCGGTTTGATTTTTTTGTCCCGGTAGGTCGCTGCCCGTTCCAACGTGCCAGCTTCCGGTAACAACATTTTAACTGTTCCATATTCTTTTATTTCCTTACTCACATTATCCATAATCGGCTGTAACTGTTCCCTGCGTTCTTCCAGGCTTTTTAATTGTTTTTCTGCTGTTTCTGCACGCTTTTCTGCTGCTTTTTTATCTCTAAGCGCCTGTTCTTTACTTTCCTTCAAAAGCTGTACGTCTTCTCTGGATTCTGCAATTTGTAAGGCCAATCCTTCGTTCTCTGCTGTCAGATATTCTTTTTCCTGTTCCAGTGCCTGTACTTCCTTTTTCCGTTCTTTCTTTTTGAAATTGTAAACGTCCAAATGTTCCTCATGAGTACCTTTCTGTTCCCATTCAATTCCATACTGCTTTGCAATCTCAGCCAGAACTTCTTTTTCATGATTTATCCACTGATTCATCTCCGTATCGTGCTTATTTCCACCTTGAAATCCCAGACTTTTTAATGCTTGTTTCAGTGAAACCCTGGTGTCCATTCCTTTTCCTTTCCAACCAGTTACATAAGGAATGAAATCGATATGCAGATGTGGAGTAGCTTCATCCTGATGCAGATAGCAACTAAATACCCGAAGTGTCGGATTTCGTTTCTGGAAATCTTTCACATACTCATTCAGTACCGTTACAGCCAGCTCCCCCTCTTCTGTTCCAACAGCCGTATCTTCTCGGTTTCCAATCTGGAAAATCACTTCATGGAACAGCTTTTCCTGTTTCCCCTGGCGAATCTTTTCATAATAATTTGTAATCTGCCGATCTTTTCTTTTCCCGACATTATACCGTTCTACTGCTTCATCAAACAGCTCTTTATAGACTTCTTTCAGATTCTCATTCTGGTAACAAATATTTAATTGTACTCTGTCTGGATCAACATTTTCTGCTATAAAATCTCGTCTGTTATGAGCCAGAGAACCTGTCCCGATCATACCGCTGATTGTTCGTTTCATCGTCATCTTCCTCACCTCACTTTCTAAAACCAGTGCCAGATATGGCACATAAATTTGTATATTTGCCAGCAATGGCATAAAAAGAAATCTTCGCCGGATACGGCGGTTTTGTTATTTTTGTCAAAAGTAACGCAAAAGCACTTTCGACAGCCGTTCCGTCCATCAAAAGTACCCTTGCGCCCTGCCGGGGGCTATTCCTCCCGTTGGTCGGTTCACTCCTGCGTTACTTGTATGGCTGACTTATCCAGGTATCCTTGCCAGGATATATTCCAGATCACCACAATACGGTGTTCCTACAAGATACCATTCTCTTGCAGGATTCATTTCCATCCTGGTCTGAACCCATTCATCATCAAGCAACACTTCCAAACATTCTCCACAGTGAAATCCCATATCAATCCATAAATCTGATGATAATAATCCATATCTTTTGTTATAACTGTTGTATCCTAATCTTCCTTCTCTCATGGTGTCATTCTCCCTTCCACTTATCGTTTTCCATAAGGACGCCTTGTTTCAGAGCCCCCTTTACAATTTTTCAACTAACAAATTGTCAATATATCCATAACGTTCCGTCTGCACCTTATCAGACCTCTCCTTGTCTGCTATCTACAGGTGCGTGACACGCTCCTGTAATAAGGCAATCAGAGAAAATCTTTACCATCGAAAGTTCTCTGGTATTCCCCGCCTGTCCAGATATTCCTGCCGGGATTTTTCCCGTTCTTCCTCTGTCGGTGCAGTTTTATATTTGCTGTATAATTCTCGGTTGACCATTGTATCCAACTTTCTTTCCAATCCCTGCCGAATTATTTCTTCGCTTTCATAGTTTTCCATCAAAAAATATTGCAAAAGTTGAAAGAACAACTCGTATGAGATCTGCACATTTCTGTTTTTCATCCTATCTCCTTTCAAGGTGGCAAGATGCCCTTTTCTTAAGATATGGTCACCTTGCCATCTTCCTTTTCTATTCAGGCAGCACCCAGTACCACTGATTTCCCCGTTTTACCGAATCTACTTCCAGTTCTGACTTCGCATTTCTCAGCGTTTTTCCTTTGATTCCACGCTTCGCAGCTTCTTCTAATATTTTCTTCTGTGACATACCACCATCTGCCAGTATCTCAAGCAGAAATTCTTTCGCTTTCCGGCTTTTCTGTCCCTTGCCATCTCCATTAAGCAACTCGTCTGCACTGATATCATATTCTCCAATCCACTCAAATCCATTATCCTTATCTAATCGAAAAGCAATAGATTTTCCTTCCGGTGCTAAAGAACTTTTCGTATGGCACACCACCCTCGTTTCTGGTTCTTCCTTGATTCTGCCAACAATCAGGACACTTCTTGCTGCTGCCTGAAAGTCAATGGAGCCAAGGCCACGGTAGGAAGATTTTCCGTTACTGTTTTTGTTCATATGTCCGATTAAGATAATCGCACAATGATATTTTTCTGCCAGCACTGCGATGCGCTTCATCAGCGGACGAATCTCATTTGCACGGTGCATATCAACTTCGGCTCCCAAGAATCCCTGAATTGGATCAAGTACAACCATTCTTGCTTTTGTCTGTATAATTGCCTCCTCCAGCCGGATATCTGCCATTGTCAATGGCTGGTCTGTATCATCAATGACCAGCACCTTGGAGCAGTCTGCACCTGCAGCAAGCAATCTGGGTTTTATGGTATCTCCCAAACCATCCTCTGCTGTCTGGTAAATCACATTTACAGGCACTTCTGCATTTTCTTTATCATCAGTTAATGAAACTGTCGGAAGAATTGCTTCTCCTCTAGTCAGTTTTGCAATGATCTGAAGTACCATTGTAGTCTTTCCTTCTCCCGGATCTCCTTGGATAATCGTTACTTTCCCATATGGGATAAATGGATAGAGCAGCCATTCAATCTGTTCAACTTCTACCCTATCCATGTTGATAAGCTTCAATTTCGGCTCCATTCTTTTCTGTACTGTTTTCTTTGCTTCTGTTACTTTGTTTTCCATCAGTTCCTCCATATTTTCCCGTTGAAAGAAAGAATGGATTTTGATAGAATACTCATAGAAACATTTTGGAAGAGTATTCTACCAAATCCCTGCCTTTAGGTGTTTGCCGACACTTAAAGGCATTTTTATTCATCTTTCATTCCATCCATCGTTACTGTAATCAACCGAATTACTTCCAGTAAATCTTCTGACACATTTTCTCCTTTTTTCAGACTCTTCAATTCATTCAGTACCTTTGCAAGTTCATTTTTCAATGCCTTGTACACTCTCGGATTCCCGGTTACTACAACCTCTTTTTCCTGTAATCTCCGGATAATATACTCTTGTTTCGTCAATCCTGATAAGCGAACTGCTGTTTCCAGAAGTTCATCTTCCTCTGGTGACATTCGGAACGCTACAACTTTATTTCTCCAACGTCCCTGTTGATCCAGGCATTTAGCTGACATTTGCAAGTCCTCCTCCCATTTCATTCGGTTCTTCCTTCATATTTTCCACATCTAATTGCTCTGCCATATCTAACTGTACCGATGGAAACAGGTGTGCATAACGGTAAGTGATCTTTTCTGCTGAATGACCAACTCTTTTTCCAATTGCCAGAGCTGTATATCCCATATTAATCAGTAAAGATACATGGCTGTGCCTAAGATCATGAACACGGATTTTCTTGACACCGCATGCTTTGCATCCCCTTTCCATCTCATGGTTCAGGTAATATTTTGTCACAGGAAAAATACGGTCATCAGTTTTTAAACTGTAATATAATTTCAGGCAATCCTGCATTTCATCACATAGAAACTGTGGCATCACAACTGTCCTGATACTGTTTTTCGTTTTCGGTGTCGTAATTACATCTTTTCCCTGTAACCGCTGATAGGACTTATTGATTCGCAGCGTTTTCTTTTTAAAATTAAAATCCGCCGGAGTCAAAGCCAGAAGTTCTCCCAAACGTATTCCGCACCAGTAGAGTAGCTGAAACGCATAATACGAAAGAGGCTTATCCATCATTTCTTCTGCAAAAAGTTTATATTCTTCTTTTGTCCAGAACAGCATTTCCTTTCCTTCCTCTGTTCCTAATGCTCCAGCTTTTCTCGCTGGGTTAGTACTGAGGTCATAATATTTCACTGCATGATTAAAAATGGTACTTAACTGTCCATGTATCGTTTTCAGATACGTTGGAGACAAAAGTTTTCCTGTCTTTGTTTTCAGTTTTCTCATCTGGTTATGCCAATCCATCACATCTTTTGCTGTGATTTCCGACACTTTACGCTGTCCCAGATAAGGCAGAATCTTTTTCTGGATAATATTTTCTTTGGTAAGCCAGGTACTCTGTTTCAGAGATGGTCTTACATCCTCTTCATACAAAGCACAGAAACTTTCCATTGTCATATCCAGACTTGCTTTTTTCTGCATCTTAAACTGTAATTCCCAGTCCGCTGCCTCTTTTCTCGTAGCAAATCCTCTTTTACATTTTTGCTTTCTTGCACCTGTCCAGTCCTGATAGCGGATCATTACATACCAAGTGCCATTGTTGTTCTTGTAAATTGCCATTCCTAATTCCTCCCATCATTTGATCTGGTTCCGTAGAACTGTTCGTAAAAATATTTACGGTCAACTTTTCCAGCGATTGTCTGACAGCCCATTGCCTGTAATTCTCTGTTGAGTCGCTTCATCAGCTTATAAGCATAGGATTCTGAGACTTCGAGGACTTCCATGACCTCTTTTACATTCATAAACATTTTACTCATTGTAAATCCCTCCTTTGTTTGTCACTATACATTTATGTATAGTTTGTATGATACTATACTTTTTTGTATTGGTCAAGTGCTTTCAGTGTTAAATTCTATACTTTTTTGTATGGTTTTTCTTGTCTGTACTATACAGATATGTTATACTCAACCTATCAAGAAAAAGACAGGAGATGTAAAACTATGGCAATAGGAGAAAGAATCCACCATTTCCGACTTCTGCGTGGATACACGCAGAAATATTTAGGGCAACAGCTCGGATTCAGCGAATCACAGGCTGATGTCCGTATTGCACAGTATGAAAAAGGTGCCCGCAGTCCAAAAGAAAACTATCTGAATGCACTGGCTGATATTTTTGAAATCTCTCCGCATGCACTGGCTGTCCCAGATATCGACAGCTATGTAGGGCTTATGCATACCTTATTTACATTAGAAGACCTTTACGGACTTCATATTGGTGAGATTGACGGAGAACTCTGCCTCCGGCTGGACAAATCCAAGGGAACCACCTACCTTTCTATGTTTGATATGTTCCATGCATGGCAGGAACAAGCTGAAAAGCTGAAATCCGGAGAAATCACTCAGGAAGAATATGATCAGTGGCGGTATAATTATCCGAAAAACTGCAAATAAAAACCAACGAAAAAAGGCCTTACCAAATTGATTTCACTCAATTCAGTAAGACCTTTTTGTTGGTTTCACACATATTACCTGATAACCACAAGATTCCGGATAAATAATGCCAAAATCTCTCGTGTTATCATTTTGTTATCAAATAGAACTTTATCTGCCCGGAAATGCCCTGTTTATAAGGGATTCCAGAAAATTTTTATTATTCAAACTCGTAAAGTTCTATTTGCATTGTAGTTCTTCTGCTTTGTTTTAGTCTTAAATCCGTTCGTTTTCGAACTGTTTTGTATGTATTTGCTGTGATTTCATCAAATTGTATTGTCATTTTATTGTCAGCAACTTATATCGTATATCTCAAAATTCATCTGATGCTCTTACATCATAGTGTTTAAATACTTTCAGATAGCACTCCAACGCCCCTACAACCTGAAATTTAAAGTTATAGCGTAATCCAATATCTTTGTATTAACTTACCCTCTTCTAAAACTTCATTTTCTAATATTCCGCCATTATTGATAATCGATTTAGCAGAACCAATGTTGTCTTTATCACAAACCAATAAAACTTTATCAATGCCAAGTCTCTTGCATTCTTCTAAAGCCAAGCCAATCATTTTGGTTGCATAGCCTTTTCTTCTTTCACTTGGTCTTATACCATCTCCAATATGACCACCATATTTTAATAAATATTCATTTAAATAATGTCTAATATTAACAGCGCCAACAATAATATTCCTGTCTTCATCTAAACAAAAGAAAGTAGAATCAGGAACAAATCCATCTTCAGTGGTTGATATTTCTAAATTATTCAAATAATATTCAAAATCATCATAATCATTTTTAAATATAGCCCATGGCGAAGTATTTGCGTTATGGGCGTCGTTATGCGATTTCCACTCTTTAATCATTTCTATAATTTGATTTTTGTATTGTAAACTGCCTTTAATTAATTTTAATGCCATGAATTTACCCCTTCCAAATTCAAAGTTTCGTTTTTCTTTTTATTATACCACACTACTTATTCAAAATCTATTTAAGCTTTTCTTATTTTTACATTACCCAAAAACCTATTCACCAAATTCCAAAAGATCCGCCAGAGCCGTCTCCTCTCCCTGCCTATATAAAACTATGCCCTTTGAGTTTCAACTCAAAAAAGCAACGTCTAGACCGTACTTTTGGAGCACCAATTGGCTTCTATCAATTCCTTTTATCTTCGTTTATCTAACATCTCTATCTATGTGTTTCTTATTGGCTTTTTGTTTTGCATTTACCTGTTCCAAACGCTTCGCCATCGCTATCGCATCATCAACCTTACTTTTTCCAAGCATATTTCTTGCTCTTTCCAGATCATATGCCACATTTAACAAAGCTAAATTCTCTTTCTTTATAATAGACACTTCATCTCGCAATCGATCTACACGATTTTCAAGATCCATATTTCGATCGGATAGCTTTCGATTTCTGTCTTTCAGCTCTAAATATTTGCTATATAATGACTGTATCATATTCGCAACTTTTTTCAGCAAAGGAAATATTCTCTTCCGATAAGATTTTGCTGACTCTAAAGTTCCAGCTTCAGGCAGCCATTCTTCCGGGTAATATCCATACTCACGTGCATGTGAGTCAACAAGTCCAGCTTTTGAATTTAGTGCAGAAAATCGTTTCTCTAAAACTTCTGTCTTTTTTATTACCGCATCTCTCTCTTTTTCTACCTGTTCTTTTTCCTTTTGGATCTCATCCACACATTCACTGATATCATGCAAATCATGTTCCAATAAATTCTTATGTTCCGTTAATTCTTCTACTTCCTGTTCTCGAACCTTTTTCTTGTAATCCAACACAGAAAGATGTTGTGCATGAGTTCCTTTTTGATCCCATTCTATCTCATTTTCCCTCATGACCATGGCTAATTTTTGCTTTTCCGATTGTACCCATTGATTTAGCTCCGTCTCACTTCTGGAGCCACCTTTAAATCCTAATGACGATAAGGCTTGTTTTAAAGATACTCTTGTATCAAGTCCTCGCTTACTTCCTGTAACATAGGGAATAAAATCAATATGTAGATGTGGTGTTGCTTCGTCTAAATGCAGATGAGCAGCAAATACTCGCAACGTAGGATTCCGTTCTTGAAATCCTTTCATGTATTCATCTAATATCTTTGCAGCAAGTTGTCCTTCCATCGTTTCTGATCCCATATTGTCTTTATCACCGATCTGAAGGATAACCTCATGAAATAATTTTTCTTGTTTCCCGGAACGTATCTTTTCGTAGTAATCATCTATCTTACGATCTTTTCGAGTCTGTTTATCATTGTAACGCTTCAAGGCTTCGTCAAATAATTCATGATATACGTCTTTGATATCTTCATTACAATATTCAACATTCCAATGAGTTCTGTTCGGATCCGTATTCTTTGCATGAAATTTTCTACTGTTATGCTTCAGGGAGCCTTTTCCTGTCATAAAACTAATCGTCCTCTTCAATAAATCTCCTTTCATTCATTTTAAAACGCCAGATATGGCGATCATGTTTTGTTACTTTTGTCAAAAGTAACGCAAAAGCACTTTCGACAGCCTAACGTCCATCAAAAGTACCCTTGCGCCCTGCCGGGAGCTTCCAAATCAGCCAGTACCGTATCGGCTACACCCTACAGCAATTATCCTTGTTTGGTATTATACAGGTGCGTGCCACGCTCCTGTTCTATATTTTCCAAACAAACATCACCATCGATAACCGGCTGACACTCCACGTTTATCCAAATAATCCTGTCGTGCTTTCTCCTGCTCTTCCTCAGAAGGAGCCGTCTTATACTTCGTATAAAGTTCATGTCTGACTAATGCATCCAATTTGTCTTCCAAGCCATTTCGAATATCTTCTTCATACTGATCATCTGAACCCAGATGATAAAAGATCAATTTTCGAAACAGTTCATAATCAATCTGTACTTTTTTCATCGCTTCACTCCTTTTTATTCAAGGTGGCAAGATTCCCTATTCTTTAAGATATGGTAATCTTGCCATCTTCCTTTACTCGTCTTGTAACATCCAAAACCATTTATTCCCTATCTTCACGGAATCAATCTGCAGCTCTTTCTTCGCATTCCAAAGTGTTTTCTTTTTAATTCCTCGTTCTTCTGCTTCTTCCGCTATTTTTGCCTGTTCCATTGATCCATTCTCTAAGATCTCTTTTAAAAATTCTTTCGCACTTCGGATCTTTTGCCCTCGTCCATCACCAGACAATAAGTCCTCTGCACTGATGTCATATTTTCCAATCCAATGGAATCCTTTTTCTTTGTCTAATCGAAAGGCGATAGCATCTCCTTCCGGAGCAAGAGAACTCTTTACATGACAGATCACCCGGATTTCCGGTTCATCTTTCACTCTTCCAACAATCAATACGCTTCTTGCTGCCGCTTGAAAGTCAATAGAACCCAATCCACGATAGGATGATTTTCCATTACTATTCTTATTCATATGACCGATCAGAATAATGGCACATTGATATTTCTCTGCTAATACAGAGATTCTTTTCATCAATGGGCGAATCTCATTTGCCCTATGCATATCAACACCAGCCCCTAGAAAGCCTTGAATTGGATCTAATACTACAAGTCTTGCTTTTGTCTGTATAATCGCTTCTTCCAGCCTTGCATCTACCATTGTTAATGGCTGATCCTGATCATCAATTACCAAGACTCTGGAACAATCTGCCCCTGCCGCTAACAATCTTGGTTTGATCGTATCGCCCAATCCATCTTCAGCTGTTTGATAAATCACATTGATTGGCTCTACCCCTGTCTCTTCGGATTTTCCTTCGCTTGTTTCACTTAATATTGCTTCTCCTTTTGTTAACTTTGCAATGATCTGCAACACCACGGTGGTCTTCCCCTCTCCAGGATCTCCTTGAATAATGGTGACCTTCCCGTATGGTATGAAGGGATAAAAGAGCCATTTGATTTCTTCCACTTCAACCTGATCCATGTGGATCAATTTCAGGCATGGTTCTGCCTTTTTTACTTCTCTATAATTCTCTTCCATTTCCACCTCCTGCCCAACCGGGCAAGTCCCTGGCAAACAGAATTTAACAATTGTTGCAACAACAATTTTGTGATATACTCAAGTTGTTAAGGTGATATATCAGTTATTCTGATGATCAGGGAACTTGCTCAGATTATTTCTGGGCTTTTTCTTTTTTCCTTTTTTCATAGTTTCTTTCTTCTGCAAATGCATTTAATATCTCCAACATTGTTCGAATAGGTGTAAACAACTCTTCATCGGCATCCTCTAATGTAGTTAACCTTTTTAGTTCCTCTTCAATCCCTCGAAGCTGTTTTCTAAACTGTACTAACATCAACGGATTTCCTACTGCTGTGACTTTTTGATGTAAAACGCTTTCAATGATATATTCTTGTCTCGTCTGGTATCCACAAAGTTTTACTCTTAAATCTAGCTCTTCATTTTCTTCTGGAGACATTCGAAACGCTATGGTTACATTACGCCACCGGTTCTTGCTGTCCATATTTTTTTCACTCATCCAGATATTCCTCTCTTTCCTGATTTAGATTTTCCGCCATCTCTGTTTGAATTGTCGGGAACAAATGTGCATATCGATATGTGATTTCCACACTTTCATGCCCTACCCTTTCTCCAATTGCCACCGCAGAATATCCCATATTGATCAATAATGACACATGGGAATGTCTCAGATCATGGATACGAATTCTCTTCACGCCTGATAACTTCACTCCCCGATCCATTTCGTGATGAAGATAACTTTTTGAAATTTGAAAAATCCTGTCATTTTCATCCAATCCATACAGCATACTTAAGTACGATTCTAATTCCTCACTTAAAAACTCCGGCATGGTAATCATGCGATTACTCTTTGCAGTCTTAGGATCCGTAATAATATCCTTCCCCCCTAATCTTTGATAAGATTTATTGATCCGGATCGTACACGCCTGAAAATCAAAATCTGCCGGTGTCAGCGCTAACAACTCTCCCATACGCACTCCACACCAATATAAGATTTCAAATGCATAAAAGGAAATTGGCTTATCCGCCACCGCTTCAATGAACTTCATATACTCTTCTTTTGTCCAGAAAAGCATTTCTTTTGTTCTTTCTTTTCCCATAGATCCTGCCTTACGTGCAGGATTGCTCTTCAAATCATAGAAATTAACCGCATGATTCAAAATCGCACTCAGCTGATTATGGATGGTCTTTAGGTAGACCTGCGAATAGCCTTCTCCTTGTTTATTCCGATAGTTCATCATGGTGTTCTGCCACTGTCGAATATCGGAAGGTTTTATTTCCTGCAACTTCTTTTTCGAAAAATATGGGAGAATCTTTTTTTCTACAATATGCTTTTTCGTCAGCCATGTATTATATTTGATTCTAGATTTGATATCATTCAGATAAAGATCCACAAAATCTTCAAAATACATA
The DNA here is from genome assembly GCF_054601575.1 of Faecalimonas canis. Classification (NCBI taxonomy): domain Bacteria; kingdom Bacillati; phylum Bacillota; class Clostridia; order Lachnospirales; family Lachnospiraceae; genus Faecalimonas; species Faecalimonas canis. Next base: position 47,552 of record NZ_BAAHSI010000005.1, read on the forward strand.
TCCAGACTCAAATTCTCCTTTAATTTAAACGCTCTTTCCCATTCCTGGGCATCACATTTGCGTTTAAATCCCCTTTTCGTCTTCTGCTTTCTTACGCCGGTCCAGTCCTTATAATAGGTTCTTACCTCGTAAGTATTTGACTTTTGGTTTTTAATTACTGTCAAAACATCACCTCCTACTATTCCATTTCATTCATACCGTAAACTCGTTCTTCAAAATATTTACGGCTGATTTTTCCTTTGACAACAACGAAACCTTTTTGCTCCAATTCAGTATTTAACTGACGGATCAAACGATACGCATAGGAATCAGATACTTCTAATTCTTTTGCTACTTCTTTTGCTGATATAAATAATTTACTAGCCATCTATATCCCTCCTTTCTTTTTCAGTTCATTATCGAACGGTGTATATGCATCATAACATTTCATTTCCGTACTGTCAATAGAATAATTTCAAAAATGAACGGTTTATTTTTATATTTCATTTTTGAACTGTTTATGCTATACTTTTAAGTAACAATCAGCAAAGGAGTGTTTTCTTATGACAGTAGGTGAGAAAATAAGAAAATTCCGGATCGATCAAGGATATACACAGAAAGAATTGGCAATCATGTCCGGATTGAGCGAATCGGCAATTAGAAATTATGAACTTGGGAATCGTTTTCCATCATCAGAACAATTGGAAAAAATAGCAAACTCATTAAAGATCAGTCCATACGCCATGTCTGATCCAAACTTTGATACTTATGTTAGTGTCATGCACGCATTATTTGCTTTAGAGGATCAATATGGTCTGCACGCCTACCGAGATGAGTCCGGCGTACCACAACTCATGTTTAAAGACAAAGGACATGATTCTTTAAATATGCTGGATCATATTGGAACATGGGCTGATATGTACCAGAAATTCAGAAATGAAGAGATTACAGAAAAAGAGTATTTAGACTGGAAGAGTCAATTCCCAGCTAAATAAGAAGAAATTATTTACAATAATATTAAAAAAGTATTGTCATTTGATTGTCAACGGACATAGAAAGAGCCAAGAAAGCCCGTAAAATAGGCATTTCTTGGCTCTAATATATTATTCAAACTCTACAAAGACTAACGCTTTTTGTTTAGGAATTATTCTCTGTAATGTTTCTCGTTCTTTTGATTATTTGATATATCCATATTATCCTGCCTATACGAGCTAATGTTATCATTTTGTTATCGGCATTGATAACACCTACTCGATAACTGTGGATAATAACTATATGTAGCATGTCAAATTATAAGCTATTTTGCTTAGAGATTCAACACAAAACTGAAATTTTACTTTTCCTTATATTCATCTGGTATTGCTATTTGAAATGTTTCACACAACAGCATCACATCATGCACATCATTTTTATCGTGTTCATATCCCAAATGAAGCATTACCTGACTCAATGGTTCAATACAAGAAACAGTTATATCTCCAACTTTTCCAATACCGGAAAAAGTTTTTGATGGAAATATATCTCCCTCATAAACAATTCCGTCATCTGTAAATTCAAAACAATGTAAATCAATGATTCTTTGTTTATCATCTTTCCAGACAGTATGACCATCCGTTGTATAATCAGTATTTACTTCCTCAAATCCATGCTGCTTAATCACATAAATATAATCATGATAATGTTTCAGTTCAACAAACAAATCAATATCATTGTGTATTCTTGATTCTCTTTTAAGAAGTGCATCAACACCCCATCCGCCATCTAAATATACTTTAATTTCGTTTTGCAAAGCATATTTTATAATTTCACATGCATCTTCTGTACGTACCATAATCTATCCTCCAAATTCAAATCTTTGTATGCTTTCCAACTCACTAAAAGCCTGAAATTTGTCAGTCTTTCATCCTTTTTGTTATCAATCACCAATTAGCTGTAATCCATTAGGATTTAGCTGATATATTTTATCGCACACCTCTTCAATATACTTTCTATCGTGAGAAATGCTAATGACAGCCCCCGGAAATTCTCGGAGCATTTTTCTTATTACCGGACCGGACAATGGTGAAAAATTTCTTGTCGGTTCATCCAGAATAAGAACATTTGCACCACTTAAGCTCATCCTCAAGAGAAGCACTTTCGCCTTTTGTCCGCCTGATAACTCCCGAATCGGATGCTCCATTTCATCTGGTGTGTATTTAAGTGAACCAAGGTATGTTCTAATTCTTGTACGCTCTTCTTTATCTCCTGTTTTATCAAGGTAATCAACCGGTGTAACATCCAAATCCAGCAGGTCTTCATAAGTTTGAGGCATATATTCTGCTTTAATGTCATTCCGATTTAGGAGTTCTTCCGCTATCTTTTTTAGAAGAGTCGTTTTTCCTGCCCCGTTGGCTCCTATCATACAGATTTTTTCTGAACCTTTTATTTTTAAATGAATTCCTTCTGCTAAAATTCTTTTGCCATCCGGAGTCACAAGCTTTGAAAGTTCATATTCTATGACCGTTTTTCCTGCGGGAATGTGTGAGTTTTCATCCCCTAATTTGACAAAGATTGCTTCTTCCTGTTCCGGCATCTGAGTCATATTTTCATCTTCTTTTTCAAATCTTCGTTCCATTGCCTTAACCGTATGCATTTTGTCCTTTAAGTTTTTGGCAACAGACGGTGCTTGTCTGGTACAACTTCTTAATGCACCTTGTACACTCTGCATAACTCTTTGATATTTTTCATCGCGAATCTTTTTCTCCCTACGGTCACTCAGTGCCCGCTGTTTTTGGATTTCAAATTTATGAAGCCGTTCTTCCACATAGCGTCTATAGGGAAGCTTTGCCACGGTATATCTCGCCTTTGTTTTTCGTATAATCTGCTCGATATGTATCACCATGTTGGCAGTACGCTCTATCAGCGTTTCATCGTGTGAAATAAAAAGCACAATGTGCTTCCAGTCATTTATGATTTTTTCCAGTAATGTAAGCGTCGCAATGTCGATGTCATTGGAAGGTTCGTCCAACAACAGCACAGAAACATCGCGAATGAAAAGCCTCATAAGTTGTGTCTTGACTTTTTCGCCTCCTGAAAGACTACCCATTGTCTGGTTACTGTAGAAAAAATCATTTTTCATTCCAAATTTTCCCGCAATAACAGACAATTCTTTAGGCGTTTTCTCCCAGAATATTTCCTCTTCAGAAAAATATTCGTATATTGTTTTTTCCTTATCTTCATCGAGCATCTCCTGCGGAAGATAACCAAGACGTTCGTGTCCCATTATCCTTTCCCCATCTGCTTCTATATAGTTTTCTACAAGCGACGGATTGTATATCCACTTCATTAATGTCGATTTCCCATTTCCCTCTTCTCCAATAATAACTGCCTTATCTCCATCATTTAGCACAAGGTTGAAATCATTAAGAATTATTCTCAGGTCTTTTTTATGTGTTAAATTTAATTTTTTTATCTGCAACATTAAAGTTTCTCCTTTTCGAAGTCTGAGCCAATTATTATTTTGAACACACAAAAACGAGTCTTTTTTGCATACGCAAAAATAGACTCGCTAAATAGACCCTTATTTCTTTTCCAAAAGGAAAACAAAGGAAATGCCTCTTGCGATAATCCAACTTAAGCGTACACAAAACAAACCTATTCTCTACAGGCTCAATAACTATATGTGTCTTACTTAAATCAAATTATCTATTAATCATTTCCTCACCTTACACAAAATGTGCCTTTCTTTCTTCTAATGGCAATACTATCATACTGTATTTTTTGTGTCAATACATTTCACCTTATGGAAGTGCAAATTAAAATTTTCACTTCCTAATTATACATCCAACCATTACGAAATTCAATCTTTCACAACCTCTTTACAACCACAACCACAGCACTCCAGCAAACGCAGGAGCACCATACCGTAAAACGCTTATGTGTAAATCAACTCCGTTCCTACAACTTCCCTCACACAAGCCTGAATATTATTCATTCTTCCAATCCATTCGTAGGGATTATCTTTCTTTAATTGTTCCGTCACATCTTGTCTGTCGGCATATTCCTTTACCAGTCGAAGAAACATATCCTCTGCTTGCTTATCGACTTCTGCAAGATAACTATGCAGCTTTCCGCTTGTCAGCAGGTTCATATATAACACTTTATAGTGTTCCTTTAAATGCCTTGCATGTCGTTTCCCCCATAAACCAATCGGCTCTATTTCTTCTTCGGCTGGTACTGTGATGTTCGGCAATAAATAATCACCCACCTGTCTATAAGTTCCGCCCATTTCTTCAAAAATTGTCTTTGTCATTTTCCTTTTCCTCCTGTGATTTTTGTCTATCGTGATCGTGTATTATCACGCTTGCGACCTTTAACTGTTCTTGCCTGCTCCAACAAATCATCTATCTGTTTGCGACCAAAAACCTTACGGAGCAGGCTGTAATCTTTATTTTCTGCTTTTAGGATTTTGTTTTCTTCGGTCAATCTTTCATTGACTTTCTCCAAACACTGATTGGTGCGGTATAACTGTGCATTCGCTGTATTCAGCCTATGATAGTTGTCCCACCCCTCAAAGCAGCGGGCAAGCACCGTTTTGACAAGTTGCTTCAATTTCCTTACAACCGGCTCTGCCATTTTGGTTTTATATGCCTTTGCAGTCATAAATTTCTCTGGTTCTGGCAACTGATATTTCGGTGCAGTATCAAGCTCTATTTCAAGATTTGACAGCTCGTCTTTTGCCTTATCATAGTTCAATACTCGTTCCGACAACACATCAAATTCAATCTGTTTCTGCTCGATTTTCGCACCTAATGCCGCCACTTCTTTTTCTCTTTCCTGCTTTTTATAATCCAAAACAGAAAGATGTTTTTCGTGTGTGCCTAAATGTTCCCACTCAATCCCATAACGTTCCATCACCGCCGCAAGCTGTTCTTTTTCGGACTGTATCCATTGCGACCACTCCGTATCGCCACGACTGCCGCCCTTAAAACCTTGCGTTGCAAGAGCCTGCTTTAGTGACACTCTTGTATCAAGTCCACGCTTGCTGCCTGTGGTAAAAGGTACAAAATCTATGTGCAGATGTGGTGTAGCTTCATCCATATGCAGATGAGCCGAGAACACCCGAAGCTGTGGATTTCGCTCCTGAAAACCCTGATAGTATTCATCTAAAATCTGCTTTGCCAGTTCTCCGTTTTCCGTATCGGCGTTCATATTTCCCTTACCGCCCACCTGTAAAATGATTTCGTGGAACGGTTTTTCCTGCTTGGAACTTCGGATTTTTTCATAATAATCTTTTATCTTTCGGTCTGACCTTATCTGCTTGGCATTGTATCTTTCCAATGCTTCATCAAACAATTCGTGATAAACTGTCTTTATATTTTCATTGCAGTAGTCGATATTGAGATGAGTACGAGTTCCGTCTACATTTTCTGCTCGGAACTTTCGGCTATTGTGATTGACCGAGCCTTTACCGACCATTGCACTTATCGTTCTCTGCATTTTTTCATCTCCCATCTGTAAATTTCAACATTCTCAGGTTTTGTTACTTTTGTCAAAAGTAACGCAAAAGCACTTTTGACGGGTACACCCATCAAAAATGCGACCTGTAAACAGGTTTTGCGTTCTCCGAAGGCTCTCCGAGGGGTGAGCGTGTGCCGGTGGCACACACGCCTGCGAACCGACCGAGCCAGCAGGCGAGACCAAAGAGCCGCCTTTGAAAAGGCACTCTCTGCACACTCCCCTAAACTTTATCCGGTGTCAAAGTGTGACGATGGTGACAATGTTTTTCACAGCGTGCTGCTCTCAAAAACATTGACACCTTTGACACCGTTTGTCACGCCGTCTGCTCGGTTTCTTTCCAAAGTGAAACCTTTCTTCCGTCGTGTGTGCGGCTGTTCTGATAACGGATACCGTAATCACGAAACAGCCTGCTTGCGTTGATACTGAGCCTTAAAGAAAGTACATTCGGCTTTATATCCACCGCAAGCCTTTCGCAAAGTTCCGAAGCAGTTCCTTCCCATCTGTCACTTTCCGAAAAGAGCGTATCCGCTATCTTCTCAAGCAGAGGTTCGGGCGGTTCTTTCCACATCTCCGTTTCCGATTTTGCAAAGTTCCACACCAATCGCTCGCTGTCCCTTACAAGATGGATTTTCATATCCTGCTGGTCTCTGCCAGCAACATCAAGTGTGGCATTGTTGGAAGTACGCTTGTCCTTACTGAGAACAAATGCACCGTCTGCCGCACCCATCAGACCATTCGTGCCTGAAATCATATCGAATATATCTTCCGATTTTTGTTTGCGTGTATGATGAACAATAAGCATTGAAACCTTGTAACTGTCTGCCAACGCTTTCAGCCTTGCCACAACATCATAATCACTTGCGTAGCTGTAATCTGCTCCGCCTGCTTCACGCACACGCTTTAAGGTGTCTATGATAATCAAGCCTGTGTCTGGGTGTTCCCTCATAAACCCTCTTATCTGTTCTTCCAGTCCGCCATTGACCGTTTTACATTCCGTTGCGAAATACAGATTGCCTGTCTCCTTTGCACCGAACATCTGAAACAATCGCTTCTGCAAACGTGGGTAATCATCTTCAAGGGCAAAATAAAGCACCGTTGCCTTACGCACCTTATACTCCCAAAGCGGTGTGCCTGTGCTGATATGATAGGCAAGCTGTGCCATCATAAAGCTCTTTCCCACTTTCGGGGAACCTACGAAAAGGTAAGTTCCCCTTTGGAGCAGACCGTCGATAAGTGGTGTCTGAACCTCAAACACCGTATCATACAGCGTTGTCATTGATACTGTTTTCAGATAGGAAGGGTCTAACTGTCTGAGTATTTCCCTTTGCATTTCTTCAAAAGATTGCTCGTACCCCTTGAAATCCGTATCCTGATTGACTATACTATTGTCAGTACATTTGGAAAGTGACTGTTCCGCATCTGTTGCCGCAGATACATTTGGAATAGTCATTTCTTTTTTATTCTCCATTCGCATCCTCTCCTTTCAAACCGCCGAGAATAATGGAAATCAGTTCTATTACACTCAGCAGTTCATCATCCACACCTTTTCCTGCTTCAATCCTTTTCAGTTCCGCAAGGACTGTGGCAAATTCCGTTTTCAACGCCTTATACACTCTCGGATTGCCCTGTACCACCACATCCTGATTTAAGCAACGGCGGTAACAATACTCCTGTTTTGGCAATCCTGATAGAGCTACAGCTCTGTTAATGAGTTCGTTTTCTTCGGGCGATACTCGAAACCCTACTGTGATATTCCTCCAACGATTTTTGTTATCTCTGTTCTTAGCTGACATTTTCAAAATCTCCTTTCCCTAAATCATCTAATTTTTCTGCCATCTCAATCTGCTTTGACGGAAAGAGGTGTGCGTACTGATAAGTAATATCAATACTTTCGTGACCAACTCGGTCAGCAATCGCCACCGCAGAAAAGCCCATATCAATCAAGAGTGAAATGTGGCTGTGACGGAGATCGTGAATGCGGATACGCTTCACGCCTGCCGCCTTTGCCCCTCTGTCCATCTCGTGATGAAGATAGCTTTTCGTCACCGTAAAGATACGGTCTTTCTTCTTCAATCCGTAAAGCATACCGAGATATTCTTTCATTTCCTCACACAGAAACTTCGGCATTTTAATCGTGCGGTTGCTCTTTTTCGTTTTCGGAGAAGTAATCACATCCTGCCCTTTCAAACGCTGATAGGATTTATTGATTGTGACTGTTTCCTTATCAAAGTTGAAATCTGCCGGAGTCAAAGCTAACAGCTCGCCCTCTCGGATACCGCACCAGTAAAGCATTTCAAACGCATAAAAGGAAACAGGCTTGTCCATCATCTCAAAAGAGAATTTCTTGTATTCTTCCTTTGTCCAGAACAGCATTTCCTTGTGTTCCTCACGTCCCATATTTCCCACCTTTGCCGCAGGATTGGAACGCAGTTCATAGTAGCGGACAGCGTGATTGAAAATGGCGGACAACTGATTGTGCAGCGTTTTCAGATACGTCTGTGAATAAGGCTTTTTCTTCTCATCACGATAGGCAAGCATTTCATTCTGCCAAGTAATAATCTCCTTTGTGGAAATCTCGCTGATTTTCAGTTTCCCGAAATACGGAAGTATCTTTGTGCGTATGATATGCTCTTTGGTAAGCCACGTGTTTTCCTTCAAACGGTTCTTCACATCATTGATATAAAGCTCCGTAAAGGCTTCAAAACTCATATCAAGGTCTGAAGAAGTCTGCAATTTGAACATTCTTTCCCATTCCTGTGCTTCTCGTTTGGTAGCAAAGCCACGCTTGCATTTCTGCTTGCGTTCCCCTTTCCAGTTCACATACCTTGCCATCACATACCAAGTACCGTTATCTTCATTCTTAAATACCGGCATTTACATTTCCCCCTTTCCTGCTCCGTAGAGCCTTTCGTAAAAATACTGGCGATTTACACGCCCTGCAATCGTAATAAAGCCCTTTGCTTTCAATTCCTCATTTAATTGTCTGATGAGTTTATATGCATAAGGTTTTGATACGTTTAGTTCCTGAGCCACATCTTCGGCTCGGATAAATCTGTTTTCCATATCCTTTTTCTTCCTTTCTTAAAATAATTTTTTGCTTGCCGCTTTCTCCGTGTTAAAGTTCCAACAGGCACTCCTGCTTGTCGGCAGGCGCTGTGCTGTCCCAATGCACCGCAGTACATCAGGCGCTCGCTCGTATAGGGGTTCCCGAAAAGTCGGAGACTTTTGGGGAAGAGGAGGAGCAGTGCAGCGAATGAGCTTTTGTGCTTGCACACAAGCGAACGATACGGAACTTGCTCCGACGAGGTCTTGGCGGTTTGGCTTTTCGGACGGTCATTCAGTTGTCGCATTAAGCATATTTGTTTAATTCGTAATTTATTTTACTAAACATATTTGCTATTGTCAAGTGGTTGCAAAGAAAATATTAAACATTTTTGTTTCGGTTTTTCTTGACTTCCACTAAACATTTCTGCTATACTTATTTCACTAAATATAAAAGGAGCGTATCATTATGGCTATCAGCGAAAGAATACATTTTTTCAGACTAATGCGTGGTATGACACAAAAGTATCTCGGTACAGCAATCGGTTTTCCAGAAAAGAGTGCTGATGTGCGTTTGGCACAGTACGAAACTGGTACACGCAAACCGAAAGCAGACCTTACAAATGCATTGGCACAGGTGCTTGATGTTTCTCCACAGGCTCTTGATGTTCCTGACATAGACAGCTATATCGGTCTTATGCACACTCTGTTTACCCTTGAAGATATTTACGGTCTTACTGTCAGTGAAGCAGACGGAGAGGTATGCTTAAAGGTCAACAAGGACAAAGGCAGAGAAGCATATGAACTCCTCAAAATGCTGTATGCTTGGAAAGAACAGGCAGACAAGCTATCTTCCGAAGAAATCAACAGAGAAGAATACGATAACTGGCGTTACCATTATCCAGAGTTCGACACCACACAGCGTTGGGCAAAAGTTCCATCACAGGAATTAAGTGACGCTCTCGTGGAAGCATTCAAAGACCACTTGAAAGATAAATAAGCACCTACAGGACCTGCCACTGGCAGCTCCCTACAGATGCTTTGGCAACGACAAAAAAGCCCTTAACTATGGTTATTAACCACAGCTAAGGGCTTAGTTTATAATATGGAATTTGTTCAGAGCCAAGCTCCGAACTTTAGTCTGCAAGCCACCTGTTAATTGTTCCGTTACCCATAAACCACTGGATAACAAGAATAATGGCACTTGCTATGACTGTTATCAATTTGTTATCAAAAGACTAATCGAAATCGCTGAAACCCGCATAAACACTGGCTTTTTTAAGCAACTCGATTTATTCGAACTCTATCGTTGCTGGTGGTTTTCCCGTACAATCGTACATAACTCTATTAACGTGTTTCACTTCATTTACAATTCGTGTTGTCACTTTGCTAAGCACTTCCCATGGAATTTCTGCTGCTTCCGCTGTCATAAAGTCACTTGTCAATACGGCACGAAGTGCTACCGCATAATCGTAAGTTCTGAAATCTCCCATAACACCTACGGAACGCATATTTGTCAATGCCGCAAAATACTGTCCAATATTTCTTGAAAGACTTGCTTTTTCGATTTCCTCACGGTAAATCGCATCTGCTTCCTGAACAATTTTAACTTTTTCCGCTGTTACTTCACCGATAATACGAACTGCAAGCCCTGGTCCTGGGAATGGTTGTCTGAATACTAAATGTTCAGGAATACCGAGTTCAAGTCCTGCTTTACGCACTTCATCCTTGAACAAATCACGAAGAGGCTCAATGATTTCCTTGAAATCTACACAATCTGGAAGTCCTCCTACATTGTGATGACTCTTAATTACCGCTGATTTTCCCAATCCACTTTCAATTACGTCAGGGTAAATTGTTCCCTGTACCAAGAAATCAACTGCTCCGATTTTCTTTGCTTCCTCTTCAAATACACGGATAAATTCTTCTCCGATAATTTTTCTCTTTTCTTCAGGTTCTTCTTTACCTGCTAATTTTGCATAAAAGCGTTCCTGTGCATTTACACGGATAAAGTTTAAGTCATAATTTCCTTCCGGACCAAATACCGCTTCTACTTCATCACCTTCGTTTTTACGGAGTAAACCGTGATCCACAAATACACAAGTCAACTGTTTTCCAACTGCTTTAGAAAGCATTACTGCTGCTACAGAAGAGTCGACTCCACCTGACAATGCACATAAAACTTTTCCGTCACCAACTTTTTCACGAATGGCTTCGATTGATTTTTCTACAAATGAATCCATTTTCCAATCTCCTGTACATTCACATACGTTATAAAGGAAATTGCGTAACATTTTTGTACCTTCCTGTGTATGCAATACTTCAGGATGGAACTGTACTGCGTATAATTTTTCCGCTTCGTTTTCCATTGCAGCTACCGGACAAACAGGAGTTGTCGCTGTAATTTTAAAACCTTCCGGTGCTGATGCAATATAATCTGTATGGCTCATCCAACAGATTGTAGATTTCTGTATGCCATCAAATAATTTTGAAGAAGAATCCACTTCTACTTCTGTTTTACCATATTCACTTACAGGTGCTGTTTTTACTTCGCCATCTAATAAATATGCCATTAACTGTGAACCGTAGCAGATACCAAGAACAGGAATACCAAGTTCTAAAATGGCTCTCTCATATCGTGGAGATGACTCATCATAAACGCTGTTTGGACCTCCCGTGAAAATGATACCCTTTGGATTCATTTCTTTTATTTTTTCTAAACTAAGTGTATATGGATGCACTTCACAATATACGTTACATTCCCTTACACGTCTTGCAATTAATTGGTTGTACTGTCCGCCAAAATCCAGGACGATAACTGTTTCGTTATTCAAAAAGATTTCCTCCTCACATTCGTATTTCATTGAATATTAATTATATGCTAACTTTCCCTCTTTTACAAGTAGGCTTTTGTATATTTCCTTAAACAGTGCGAATTTCTTTCCATTTTCCTCCAATATACCGTCCTACAAATAAAATTGCACGGAAAATCCAATCGATAACCATGGCAACCCATACACCGAATACTCCCATTCCAAAATATTTTCCAAGCAGATAACTGAACCCTATCCTGAATATCCACATAGAAAAAATAGAAATAATCATACTTGTTTTGGCATCTCCCGCTGCCCTTAAAGTTGCTGGAAGGGTAAATGCAATCGGCCATATAAATATGCTGCTAATTCCATGGAAAATCAGTATCTGTTCCGTAACCTGAGCAGTTTTTGCTGACAAATTATATACCTGCATAATTATAGGAAGGGCAAAATAAATGATTGCATTCGTAATTATCATACAAACATATGTAATTGCTAGCAACTTTTTCGTGTAATAAGAAACTTGTTCATAATCTTTCGCACCTACACATCTGGAAATAACCGTTGTTACCGCCAACGAAATTGCCATCCCCGGCAGGATTTGAAACATCGCAACTGCGTTACTGACTGCATTCGCAGCAATGGCATATGTACCAAATGTAGAAACTAAACTTAAAACTAATATTTTTCCTAACTGAAACATACTGTTTTCTAGCCCATTTGGTATCCCGATACCCAAGATTTTCTTTATCATTTTCCAATCGGGACGATATTTCAATGTTTTTTGCAAATGCAGTATCTGTTTTGGATTGAGCAAAAGAATTACAATTAAAATTGCCGCAACCATTCGGGACAACAGTGTCGGAATGGCAACTCCTTCCGCACCCATGTGAAATCCGTAAATAAGAATTGCATTTCCAATTACGTTTACCGCATTCATAATAAGAGAAACTATCATCGTTACTTTTGCATTTCCCATCGTTCGAAAAATCGCTGCCCCACCGTTATATAAAGCAATAAACGGAATGGATGCAGTTACGATAAGAAGGTATGTATTTGCGTATCCCATCACATCCGGCTCAATTTCCCCGAATACAACTCGTAAAATAAAAGTTTTCCCCAAATAAACAAGAATTGTAATTCCGACTGCACAAATTGTTATAAACCATATAAGTTGATTTGACGCCTTGTCCGCCTTTTCTTCCTGTTTTTTACCAAGATATTGTCCTGCAACAACCGCTCCTCCGGTTGCTAATGCCCCAAATAAATTAATTAAAAGTATCATGACATTATCTACAAGAGATACACCGGATACGGCAGCCTCGCCTACACTGGCAATCATAATAGAGTCCGCCATACCCACAAGAACCGCTAAAAGTTGTTCAATAATAAGTGGAATAATTAACGAAATAATTGCTTTGTTATCAAATAAGTATCTTTCCTTTGTTTTCATAGTACCCTCTTTTCCTTGTCTAGTGAAATAACACATGGATTTCACATATCTCACTTTTAGAATCTACACGCATGGCAGGTCCATACACTCCTATTCCTGATGTGACAATACTGTGTAAATTCCCCTCTTTCATATGACCATATGAATTTTTCCAAAAACATTTTATCAGCCATGTCCCAGGCCAGATTTGTCCATCATGTGTATGCCCACTCAACTGCATATCCACCCCCGCCTTCGCCAATTCTTCAATTTCTTTCGGCTCATGTTCCATAACGATAATCGGCTTCGTTTTATCTAAATTCTCCGTAACTTTTTCCGGCATCTTTCTTTTTTCAATATCCCTTCCCGGATACTTATAATCCGGTCTTGATACGAGATAGAAAGAATCATCAATTAAATTTGCCTCATCCTTCATCAATTTTATATTTGCTTTTTTCAAAAATTCATCCATCCGCAAATCACTCTGTTTTTTCTCTCCTCCCGGAAATCCAAATCCCACAAGAATTTCTTCCTGTATATCATGATTTCCATAACAGGCATAGACACCGTATTTACTTTTAATTTCCCGCAATTTTTTGATTAGATAATCAGGATGATACAATGCATCATAGTCGTTATCAAAAATGTCACCTGCAATCAGAACAATATCCACATCCATTTTATTTATTTTCTCCACCATTTGTTCCATATGATCATCGCCTATACTATAGCCCAAATGTAAATCCGACACCAATGCAATCTTCAAATCTTCCAGTTTTCCCCCGTCCTTTTCAATTTTCACCTCATATGGCGTTGTGCGAATATATCGTGCATTTAGAATACCATAAATACTGATAACACTAATAAATACAATACAGATACCTCCCGTTATAACAAAAGTCCGTCTGGAAGATAGTTTTTCATTGGAAATCCATTTCATTTGCTTCAAAATAATTCTTCCCAAATCGGCAAAAAGAACAACTAGAAAAATATAAACTAAAGTTCCAAGCCAGTAATTACTAATTTGTTTCAACACTCTCTGCACTGGCGATACCGGCAAAAGAAAACTTATAATAACCGTAGAAGAAACAAAAATATATGCCGAAATAATAATAATTTTTGTTACCTTGTTTTGAAACCAATGGTGACAGGAATTTAACCAACGAAATAACCACTTACACAAATATGCACTGAATAAAATGTATACTGGAATAAGAAATAATGTAACCATAACTACTCCTTTCTTTTATTTTATTATTTACTTATTATAATACAAATTTTAAAAATTGGTAGAAAAAAGGAGAGCCAACGCTCTCCTTTTCTCCTCTATTTAACGCTGATGCAAATATTTTTCTCTTGTTGCCATACCTCCTCGGATATGTCTTTCCGATTTGTTTGTGTCTAATACCTTTCTCGCCTGAAGCGCGAGAGAAGGATTAATTTGCTGAAGACGTTCGGTTACATCTTTATGTATCGTACTCTTTGACACTCCAAACTCCTTCGCCGTTTGCCTCACCGTAGCCTGATGCTCGATAATATAAGTTGCGATTTCTATCGCCCGCTCTTCAATATACTCTTTCATAAAAACCCCTGCATAATTTGTTTACTAAATTCTATGCTTTCATCTAAAAGAGTATACACCATGTTTGCAAAACAAGATTTAATATCTTAATTGAATTCTTTACAACCTTCTCTGATTGTCATAAACATTCTTAAGGCAAATATTCTAATAACTCATACACTCTCCGTCTTGTAAAATCCTCCCCTGTCATATTTTTATTCATAGTTGTCGCTGTTCCTCCACCGCTAACCTTCTCCATCTCATCAATAGCATTTTCTTTCTCTGCAATCCACTTTCTTTGTTCTTCCAGTAGTTCTACCATTTCTGCACTGCTCAACTCTTCTTTTAAAACTTTCCATAGTCTATTTAATTCATCGTCCCATAATTTATAAAGTTGTTTGCTATTTTCATTTATCTCACTTTGAGTTGCAGTGTCACTCAAAGAGCCCCTTATTCTATTTGCCTCCGCTTCCACTTTTTCAACATTTTTAGTTTCACGCTCTTTTACAGAAAGTTCTTCATACTTTTCTTCCTTATTCTCCGAAGTATCCGCCGACTCTTCTCCGATTTTCTCTTTTCTTTCAATCACATATCCCAATTTATTGTTTGCCAGTGAAAGATACACACGATAATTTTCCTTGAGATATGTTTCTCCGTTTTCTAATGTCCAAGTAGACCCTGCACCATATTCTTCATCATATGCGATAACTTCCCGCGTATACGTTACAACAATTTGCTTATTTTCAGAATCAACGTCCATTCGGATTTCTTTTACTTTTTCTTCTCCGCCCGGCTCTATAATCGCTTCCGTCCATAGTTTAATAACATTTCCTTCTTGCGAAAATTTTCCCGTCTCATTTTCATAGGAAATATTCTTATTATATTTTTTCCCAAGCATTTCAAAAATCGGAACAAACGCATCTTCCTTCAAGATAACATATCCTAAATCCTGCTCCTTTTCGTCAATCCCCGCCTCAATAAACTGTTGATTGTCTATTACGTTTCCTTCTATATAGAAATCTCGATTTGTACGCTCATTAAAATATTTTGCCACTCCGGCACAGTATGCCACCTCACAAATTTGTGTTTCAGAAATTTCTTCTTTTTCTGTAAACTCCGGTATCAAAAGCATTGCACCCTTTAAATAGTCCATATCTATATTTTCTTCTAATTCCTGCAATTCTTTATCAATATCCTTCTCTACAGTTTTCTTCGCCTGCTTTGGCTTTTCGGAAGATTTCTGATAGGCTTTATAGCCGAAAAAACTGCCAACCGCAATTGCCCCTATTACGACAAAAGCAATGATTATTTTTATACATTTTGATTTTCCGGTTGTTGTTTTTTCTTTCTTTGCTTCATCGACTAATTTACTGCCGCATTCCGCACAAAATCTTTCATCTGAGTCATACTTTATCCCACACTTTTTACAGTACCTCTTATTACACTCCTGTTCGCATTTTTATAGTGTTTATTTTATCACTCCCTAGACAAAAAAGCGAGTACAGGCTGTTATTTTTATGACAACTCCCGATACACAATATCAGCATTTGGCGCTTCTATTTGAATTTCATACTTCTCTGGATAATATCTTGTGGAAAATACAACTTCTCCATCGTTAAGAAAAACTTCCACCGAAGAAACATCTGCCAAAATCCTAATATTTCTGAGTTCTTCTAACTCTTTAAATCTAATTCCTCTTCCCGCTGATACCGATTTCTTATTTTGGCTTATAAACCGCATTTCAAATCTATTGTTACAATATTCCAAAATCAATTCTTTAGCCAAAACTGCTTGAAATTGATTTTCTTTTATGTTTTTCACTTCTACTTCAAATACTTTATTGCATTTTTTTTCTAGAAAAGTATGTGTTCGCATTTCTTTTTTTCGTAACATTTCCAATTCCCGAATTGGTCTTTGCAATATTTTCCCATTTTCCACCTGAATTTCTCTCGGAAATGTAAAACAATGCTGCCAGCCATGTTCCTTTGTAGGATTCGTATATTCTTCACAATCCGGCATTCCCATCCAGCCGATATGAATACGCCGGCCGTCTTCGATTTCAAAACTTTGTGGCGCATAATAGTCAAAGCCATAATCCCAAAGTTCATACTCCGATAATTTATACAAACTCAGAACATCGCCGTCAATCCGAAAATATCCGGACTGGTATACGTTTCGGTTATCCCATACACCGTCCTTCAAACCTTGAACGGATACTGATAAAATTTTTCTGTCTTCTATTTCAAAATAATCAGGACATTCCCACATATATCCAAATCGGTCTTCCGTTTTTACATCTCCTTTATAACTCCAATGCAATCGGTCTTTTGATTCAAAAATCAACACTTTTCCTTCGTCTTTCTGTGTTCTGGCGCCCTGTATCATATAGTAAATTTCATCTTTTTTCCACACCTTCGGATCTCTTACATGGCATGTCAAATCTTGCGGATAATCGCTGTTCCGCATCAATTCTCTTTTGCTTCCGAAATGTTTTCCGTCTTCGCTAACGACCAAAATCGTATTTGCCTCTCGTCCGGTATGGATATAATCAAATTCTCCACCCTCTAATTTTACATTGCCCGTATAATATAAATACATTTTTCCGTCTTCTACAAATGCCGAGCCGGAATAAACCCCATGGCAGTCAAAGGGCTGATCCGGATATAAACTTACGCCGTCATAAGTCCATTCCACCATATCGCTGCTTGTGTAATGTCCCCACATTTTCAGACCGCCCTCTGCGCAAAACGGTGCATATTGAAAAAAAGCGTGGTAAGTTCCGTTAAATTGGCACAACCCATTCGGATCATTGAGCCAGCCCACAGGAGGCATTAAATGCAGTTTCTGACGGAAAATATCATTTCCGTCAGCCTGCTCTTCTATTCTTTTTGTTAAATTTGCCAAATCTTTTGTCAATGAATTCATCAGTTCTCCCCTTCAAATCAAATTACATTTCACTAAATTTTTTCGTTTTTGAAAGTATCATCGTTAATGCAAAACCAACAAGCAGGGAAATACCGATTCCAATCATATAGTTTAGCATTCCGCTGGATTTAACACACACGAATCCGATAATGCCTGCTGCCCCCGGAGAAATATTCTGTACATTTGTTAATGTAACATACGCACATCCGACTGCAGATCCGACCATTGCGGAATAGAATGGATATTTCATCTTCAAATTCACACCAAACATAGCCGGTTCTGTAATTCCAAGAAGAGCGGAAATACCGGATGACACAGCAATTCCTTTCATTTTCTTATCTTTTGTACATAAAACAGCAGCAAGTGTCGCTCCACCCTGAGCCACATTGTTACATGCGGCAATCGCAAATAAGAAAGAACCTCCCGCTGCGATTAATTGTACATCAACAGGGAGTAAACTGTGATGCATACCGGTCATAGTCATAGGCGCATAAATAAATCCGAAAATAAATCCTCCAATTGCACCAAGTGTATCGTGAAGCCATAAAACTCCGTTTGTAAGTAAATCTCCCGCTGTACGCATTACTCCGCCTACTACCGTAAATGTTAAAAATGCCGTTATAAGTACAGATAATGCCGGCGTAAGAAGATTGTCTAAATATTCAGGAACTCTCTTATGTAGTTTCTTTTCGACAAACGCCAAAATGGCTGCCGCCGCAAGAACCGGAAGCACAGTTCCCTGATATCCCACCTTTTCAATAGTCAGAGCGCCTATATGCCATACAGGTACAGTGTTTTCTGTAATTGCCGTTCCGTAAGAATAAGCATTCAAAAGATCTCCCGAAACCATAATCATTCCCATGACAGCCCCCAAATATGGATTTCCTCCAAACATTTTAGTTGCGGAAAATCCTACAAGAATTGGGAGGAAAGCATATGCCGCACTGGCAAATGTATTAATCATAGACGCCAAGTCTGCAATTTGCGGAAACATCTCGACTAACGACTGATTTGCCGAAAACAGACCTTGTGCAGTGAGTATATTATTCAAGCCCATTAAAAGTCCGCTTGCAACAAGCGCCGGAATAATCGGCACAAATACATCCGCCAGCATCTTTACCAAACGCTGCAGAAAATTCATTTTTTGATCCGCAGCTTTTTTCACTTCATTCTTTGAACTTTCCTGTACGTCTGCATATTGAATAAAATATTTATATACTTCATCTACAATTCCGCTGCCAATAATTATTTGGAACTGCCCGCCTGTTGCGAACTGACCTTTTACCAGTTCTGTGTTCAAAATTCCTTCTACATCTGCTTTCTTTTCATCTTTCAACACCAGCCGAAGTCTTGTCGCACAATGTGCCGCACTGATGACATTTTCTTTTCCACCGACAAGGCGAAGAAGTTCTTTTGCCGTTGTCTGATAGTTTTTTTCTTTTCTCATTATCCTCTCTCCTTAACTTTTCATTTTTTATTCTTTCGGGACTTTCTCAAACACAATCATCGTACTTGAAAAATCCTGTCTCACTCTCGGAATTGTAATACCGCCATACATCAGTTCATCTCCACCGAATATCTCTCCTGTTTCGATATTCCTATAATCCGATTTCGGCTCCAATCCTCTTAATCGCAATACCGGAATTCTGTATGCCGCTCTCGCCAAAACTTGAACATGTACAAAAATAATTTGTGTGCCGTCTTCTGAAACAAAATTCCAAGAAGCTTGATTTTCTTCAAACGGATTTGCCAGCCTGTAATACTTTCCGAATTGAATTGTTCGGCGAAGTTGCTTATATTCTGCAATCTGTTTCTTTATAACTTCCATTTCTTCTTGAGATAACTTTTGAAAATCAAGTTCGTATCCAAGATTCCCCGCCGCAGCCACTGCATACCTCGTTTCTAATGCAGTAACTCTTCCAACCTGATGATTCGGCACGGCGGAAACATGTGCTCCCATAGTAATTGCAGGAAAAAGAATACTTGTTCCATGCTGAATCTTTAATCTGCATACCGCATCTGTATTATCGCTTGCCCATGTCTGCGGCATATAGTATAGCATTCCCGCATCAAATCTCCCCCCTCCGCTGGAGCAGCTTTCAAAAAGCACCTTTGGAAAACGTTCGGTTAATTCTTCAAGTATCGAATACAGTCCCAACACATATCTGTGCGATAATTCTCCTTGACTTTTCTTTCCTAAATACACACTTCCCAAATCAGTCAGATGACGATTCATATCCCATTTCACATAAGTAATTTCTCCCGAAGCAAGTATCCGTGACACGGCTTCAACTAAATATGTACACACTTCCGGATTGGAAAGATCCAATACCAATTGGTTTCGACTCATTGTAGGCTCATAACTTCTGCTTCTGATTACCCAATCCTCATGCTGTTTATAAAGTTCGCTCTCCGGCGAAATCATCTCCGGCTCAAACCATATGCCAACTTCCACTCCTTTTTCCCGAACTCTCTTCGCCAAATTTTGAATTCCTTTCGGAAACTTATTGCGATCCTCCGTCCAATCTCCAAGAGATGTTGTATCACTGTTTCTCCCTTTGAACCAGCCGTCATCTATTACGAGAAGTTCTATCCCTGCTTCTGCCGCTTTATCCGCAAGCCGTAATATTTTTTCCTCATTGATATCAAAATACATTCCTTCCCAACTGTTCAAAAGTATCGGTCTTTCCCTATCTCTATGCACTCCTCTGCATACCCTGTTTCGATATAATCGATGGAAAATTTCTGACATTCCGCCAATTCCCTGCACCGAATATACGAGTACCGCTTCAGGAGTATTAAACTTCTCTCCCGGCTCCAAATTCCATTCAAATTGAAACGGATTAATCCCCAGTTGAACCCGTGTACTCCCATATTGACCACACTGCACGCAGCCCCAAAAATTACCGCTGTAGATAAGATTAATTCCTAACGCTTCCCCTTGTTCCTCTGTTGTTTCTCTTCGCATAAGCCCCCAAAACGGCGTTGCCTGCGGACTGCTTGTCCCCCTATTACTTTCAATGACAATAGAGTCGCCTGCAACCTGTCTTCGATACACATTTTTTTCTTCTGTATGCGCCCCGCCTAAGGTCATCACATCATAATTTTGCTCTTTCAAATCCATACTCATACTCAATAATCTATGGATTTTCGTTGAGCATCTCCCCACATTCTCTATCGATGTATATCTTGTAATAACTGAATCTTCATAAATCGTGTAATACAGGCAAAGGTTTAATCCCCGCACAGAATCTTCCATAAATATTTCCAGCGTCATCGCCTCATTGTCGTTCTCTATATAAACATGTGGAAGTCCCCTCTGTTTCGGTTTTCCTCTTCTGATACTATAATCTTTATAAATAAACCTTGTATTTTTATCTCCGTCTTCAAATTCCAATTCTATAGCAGGACTACGGAAGTCACCTTGTCCAAAATCGGGATATTCCCCCGGCATTGTATCCAAAGAAAAAGTTCTGTCATCTCTGTCCGGATTGGCACAAAAACCTCTGTCATAATAATACATATTTGCGGATCCATTCCAACTTCGGATTCTTCGCCCAAAATAGCAATGTGATAAATAATTATTTTTTTCTATCCTGATTATGTAACTGATTTTCTCGTTATAAAGATGAAATAACTTGGCGTTTCGATCAAAAATAATATTCATTTGGCTTTTCCTCCCTACCTGCACATCACGTAATCGGCTGCCTTCTCCTGTGGTTCCCGTATCTCATAAATCACCGCTTCATATGGGCGTAACTGCCGTAGTTCTTCTAAACTTGGAGTATCCGCATAGTTACTTATAACTACCAAGCCTGCTCGATTACCTGTCACATTCCGAACTTTTTCATGGAAATTACAAATAATCAGCCACTGTCTTCCCCCCAGTGTTCTCGTATAACTATAAATATCTTCGTCCTGCGGAAGAAGCAGTTCATATTTACCATAAACCATGACTTCATTCTCTCTTCTGAGACGAATGAGTTTCTGATAATAATAAAAAACAGAAGTTTCTCTCCCCACCGCCTCTTCAGCATTAATTTCCCTATAGTTCGGATTGACCTCATACCAAGGCGTTCCGATTGTAAAGCCCGCATTTTCCTCTGTATTCCATTGCATTGGAGTTCTTGCATTATCTCTTGCCTTTTTTCTGATTGCCTTTAGAATCTCTTCCGATTCCATTCCTGCCTGCAGCCTCTCTTTATAAATATTTTGTGTTTCAATATCCGGAAATTTCTCTATTGTAGTAAACGGAACATTTGTCATTCCAAGTTCTTCTCCCTGATAAATGTACGGCGTTCCCTTCATCCCATGTAAAAGCGTCGCCAACATTTTAGCCGATAATTCTCGATACTCTCCGTCATTTCCCCAGCGTGAAACAATTCGCGGCAAGTCATGGTTACTCCAAAAAAGACTATTCCATCCACAGTCTTCCAATTCATACTGCCATTTACTGAATACCTTTTTCAAATCCCTCAAGTCAAGTTCTTTTAAGTCCCATCTCTGACCGCCCTTTTTCTTATCCAACTGAATCTGCTCAAACTGAAAAATCATACTCAGTTCTTTTCGCTCGGGTGCAGTATACAATTTTGCAATTTCCGGTGTTGCTCCCCAACACTCGCCGACTGTCATCGCATCTCTGTTTCCAAATGTATTCTGATTCATTTCCTTTAAATACTCATGTAATTTCGGACCGTTTTCTTTTATTTTTTTATCAGGAACTTTCCCAATCAAATCGATTACGTCCATTCTAAATCCTGCAATTCCAAGATCAAGCCATTTATTCATCATCCGATAAATTTCCTGCCTAAGTTCCTCGTTCTCCCAATTCAAGTCCGGCTGCTTCTTACTGTAAAAATGTAAATAATATTCATCTGTTTCCGGCGAATATTCCCATGCGCTCCCTCCAAAATTTGATTTCAAATCATTTGGCGGTTGTCCGTCTTTTCCTTTCCGCCAAATATAAAAATCTCGATATCTGTTGTTCTTATCTTTGCGTGCTTCCTGAAACCATTTATGTTGATCAGACGTGTGATTCACAACCAAATCCATTAAAATACGTATTCCCTCTTTTTGGCATATGCGAATCAACTCTTTCATATCATTCATTGTCCCAAATCCCTGATAAATATCTTCATAATCTGAGATATCATATCCATTGTCCTCCTGAGGTGACTGATATACCGGACAAAGCCAAATAACATCAATTCCCAATTTCTTTAAATACGGGATTTTTTGTATAATTCCTTTTAAATCACCAATTCCGTCTGCATTACTGTCTAAAAAACTTTTTGGATAAATTTGATACACAACACTTTTTTGCCACCATTTTTCCATGATTTTCCTCCTTTCTCCTATTCTCATTTATGAAATCGTTTTCATATTTATAGAATTATAATAATCAAAAAAACACCATCTGTAAAGATGGCATTTTCGCTAATTTCTTTTCTCCGTTTTTGTTTATATTGTCAAAAATCTTTTCTACACCAATTTATATCCCAACTTAATTTCCGTTGTCATCATCTCTTCGGATTCTATCATCTCCAGCAACAACTGAGTTCCTTTAACTCCACTTGTCTTATATCCAAAATGAACAGTCCTGATCCCGCCTGTAACCGCTTTTAAAAACTGATTGTCCCCAAATCCCGTGACTTGAATCTGACGTTTTGGAGCAATTTCTTTAATCGCTTCTATTACACCCGCCGCAATCGTGTCAGTTGCACAAGATATGATATCGATATCATCTTCTTTCCCCAAAATATCACAAGTTTTTTCGTATCCGGATTCCATAGTAAATTCTGCATAACGCACATATTGTTCTTCCAGTGTTTTCCCAACTTTACGCAGCCCCTCTCTGAAACCGTCTTCCCTTGCGGCACCTGCTGCTTTATCCTCTCTTGTCACTCCGATATAGGCAATGCGTCCCTCTGCCCCTTTTCCTAAAACTTCCGCCAGTTCTTTCGCCGCACCATAATCATCATGGTAAACACAACTGACTTCTTTTGTCTTTTGCCCGATTATCACAACCGGAACTTTACATTTTTTCAGTTTTTCTCTATGTAACTTTGTCAGTACTGTCCCCACCAAAATAATTCCGTCTACCGGATAAGCCTCAAATAAATCCATATATTCTAATTCTTTGACTGCTTCATTGTTCGTAATCGTCAGGAGCATTTGATAATCATTCGTTGAAAGCACCTGTCCGATTCCCTCCGTAATCCTGCTGATTGATTCTGAATTGATTTTAGGTACAATAACACCAATCAAACACGCCCGCTTTGTTCTAAGCGTCCTCGCCTGTGCAGACGGACGGTATCCGGTTTCTTCAATCACCGCTCGGATTCTCTCTTTCTTTTCCTCACTTACATACCCGCCATTCATGTAACGCGACACCGCCGCACTGGATACCTGTGCAAGCTGCGCAATCTCCTTTATTGTCATAAGCATTCTCTTCCTTTTCATTTATCTTCTTCAACGTTTCATCTCCATACAGCATTCGCAGACTCCGATTACATATTACAAGTTTTTAATAAGTCCAAAACTTCTTCTTTCTCCGGCATCACACGCAACGCCCCCTTTTTCGTTGTAATTATAGACGCTGCCGCATTTGCAAATTTCAACATTTCTTCTAATTCTTCTTTTGTATATGGTTTCCAGCCGTGTTCTAATACATAGTTTAAAACACATGCGCCAAAAGTATCCCCCGCACCTGTTGTTTCAATCGTGTTCTCCTGCAAAATTGCCGGTACATCTGCCACTATATCTCCAAAAACCGCTCTGCTTCCCGCCTTTCCCATAGAAAGCAAAATCAAATCTATTCCGTAACACTCCTGAAGATAGCGAATACCTTGCGAAAAATCTTCATATCCTGTAAACCAACTAATCTCATTATCCGAAATTTTCAAAATATTACACTGTCTCATTCCGTAATCAATCTGTGCTTTTGCCTCATCCAATGATTTCCAAAGCGGTTCTCTTAAATTCGGGTCAAATGATATAACTGCCCCATTCTTCTTGGCAAGTTCTATCGCCTTCTTTGTCGCCTTTCTTCCATCCTCATTTGTCATGGAAAGAGAGCCAAAATGAAAAATTCTGCATTCCTCCAATAATGCTTCTTCAATATCCTCCTCTGAAAGCATCATATCCGCTCCCGGATTTCTGTAAAACGAAAAATCTCGATCCCCGTCCTCTTTCGTATGAACAAACGCCAGTGTAGTTTTTACTTCCGAATCAAATTTCAATCCCACTGTTTCAATTCCAACCCCTTTTATTGCCTCCTCTAACTGATGTCCAAACATATCTTCCCCCACTTTTCCGATAAAAGCAGTTTTTTTTCCAAGTTTTGAAAGCATCGAAAGAAGATTACACGGTGCGCCGCCCGGATTCGCTTCAAATATCGGATTTCCTTGGTTGCTTATTCCATTCTCCGTAAAATCAATTAAAAGTTCCCCAAGTGCAATCACATCATACATTCTATTCATCCTCCATATATAAAATCGTTTCCACTTATTATGCTTAAATTATATTTTCGCTTAACTTAAATGTAAATCGGCACACTTCACAAATTTGCGGGATATTTTCTGTGTAAATTATATGAAATCGTTTTCACTCACTTTTAGCAACAGGTTCTGAAAGACCTGTAATCCGCATACAAAAAACGCAGCGGTCACCCACTGCGTTTCCCATTTTTCAACTATTCTGCTGTTTTTTCTTCGTTTTCTTTTGTATCTTTGCTGTCTTCTTTGTTCTCGTCTTTTTTGTCGTCTTTCTTTTCTTCTTTCTTTTCTACCTGTTTGCAGTTGTCAGCAACCCATTCCATTACTTTGTTCTGAAGAACAGCCTCTTTTACCATAGACTCACCGTTTAGCTCTATAAGCGTATCTACGTCCGGATAACCGTTTTCTTTTGCAAATGCTTTCATTTCTTTATCCATTTCTTTGTCGGACATTTCAAGTCCTTCTTCTTTTGCAATTAATTCGGCTACTAAAGCAGGTTTTAAAGATTCTTTTGACATTTCTTTCACCTGTTTTTTGAAATCGTCTTCAGATTGTCCGCTCTGTTTTAAGAACTCCTCATATGAAACACCGTATGACTGTTCTACAAGTTTTTTTAATTGTTCTTCGATTGCTTTTTCTTTCTCTTTTAATCTCTTTTCAGGGTATTTAACAATTTCTGCATTATCCATCACTTCATTCCATGCATTGTCACGAAGTTCCGCTTCTGCCTGTTTCTTATTCATTTTTTCAATTTCTTTTTTTACTTCTTCTTTGTATTCTTCAACTGTTTTTGATTTTTTAGAAACTGCTTTAACAAATTCATCGTTCAATTCAGAGTATGCTCTTTCTTTAATTCCTGTAATTTTAATTGTAAAAATTACGTCTGCACCTGAAAGTTCAGGTTGCTGCGTTCCGCCATATCCTTCCGGAAATTTAATCGGCAAATCAAATGTTTCATTTAATTTATGCCCATAAATTCCTTCTTCAAATCCGTCTACATACTGTTCTCCGTTTCCTAAAGTCAATGTTCCCTGATCGAATACTTTTCCTGTAGATTTTAATTTCCCTGTATATTCGAACTGAGCAAGATCTCCTTTTCTTAACTCTCTATCTGTTACACTTTTTGTCTTTTCTAACATTTTTGCATTAATATAGTTTGTAATGTCTTCTTCTGTAACTTTTTGCGAAGTAACTTTCTCCACTTCCATACCCTTATACTGTGAAATCTTTACATATTCATTTGAAATTTCTTTCTTACTGCAACCTACTGCTGAAACTGCAAGACACAGTGTGAGCATTGTCGCAATTACTCTTTGCTTCTTCATGATCATACCTCTTTATCTCTATTTTTGTGACCCGTGAAAGCCACACTTTTTCGTTATACCACAGATTTGCTTTCTTTTAAAGAGTTTTCTCACAACTTCATAATCTTTTTATTTTTATGTCTTATTTTTTCACCCGTTTTCACTAAAGATTACTTGCACTTACGGAAAATCAATGTTACAATATTACAAGTGTAAATAGGTAATTACATAGAAATTATTATCAGGAGGGCTATTGTGAGTTTAACAGTTAAAATACTTTTAGGTATTATCATTGTATTAGCAATCGTTTTGGTCGTGTTATACTTTCTTGGTAAAAAAGCAGAGAAGCGTCAGGCAGAGCAACAGGAAAAACTGGATGCAGCCGCACAGACTGTTTCCATGCTGATTATTGACAAAAAGCGAATGAAATTAAAAGAAGCCGGTTTTCCGGCAGTTGTCATTGAGAACACACCAAAATATCTTCGTCGCTCCAAAGTTCCGGTTGTCAAAGCAAAAATCGGACCAAGAATTATGACTTTAATGTGTGATGCAACTGTATTTCCGGTTTTACCGATTAAAAAAGAAGTAAAAGTTGTTGTAAGCGGTATCTACATCACTGAAGTAAAAGGGGCTAGAGGCGGTCTTGAAGTACCGGTTAAGAAAAAAGGATTTTTCTCAAGATTTAAAAAAGAAAAATAGATTGCGTAACGCAATCTATTTTTTTATACTTGCATTCCCGCACTTTTCGGAGTAATGCTTATTTTAATTCTACACTCGGCAACCGCTTCCTCATTTACTTCCAAATGATAGAGAATAGATGCCTTGATTTCTTCTTCTGTTTCTAAAATCTGCAAATCTTTCGTATGAATACCCATAACAAGTTGTCCAAAAGGAGTTCCGTAACCCGTCATATGTTTTTTTCCCTTTTCAAATACCATATGGGTGTTTGTAAGACCTTTTTTCATAATTTCTATTGTGTTGTCACCTGAGATTTTTATTTTATTTTTTGTAACTCCCGGCATACCTTCTGCAACTTCATCATAAAGGATGTAATGTTTTCCGTTTTTCTGGAAATAGTTAGCAGGAGTAATGACTGCAACTGGTTCATCTTCTGCTCCTCTCTCTATCATATCCGTATGTATTCCGGTTATATTAATTAATACCTCTTTTGTCATAGTTTCTCCTAAAATTCTTCTATATTAATATGCTCAATCCAATCCACACTATACGGTAAAACCGCATTTGCAAATGATTTAAAACGTACCGGAGCATCGCTGGAATAAAACTCATAAGTCGGAACGTTTCCTTCTTCCTGTGTCATATTTTCCAATTTTTTTTCTTTTAGTAATTGTTTTAACTCCAAAGCAGTTTCATATGCAGGATTAACAAGCCGAATGGCTTCTCCCATATATGCCTTAATTGGATTGTACAGCAGCGGATAATGTGTGCATCCCAAAATCAACGTATCAATCCCGGATTGTTTTAACTCATGCAAATAGTAATCTATCGCTTCCCGTGCAATACGATTATCCACAAATCCTTCCTCCACTAAAGGAACAAATAACGGACAAGCTTTTGCAAGCACTTCTATTTCCGGCTGATATTGTTGAATAAATTTTGTATATACACCGCTTTTTACCGTTGCCTCCGTACCGATAATCCCAACTTTTTTATTTTCCGTAACTTCTGCCGCAACTTTTGAACCGGGTTTTACCACACCGATAATCGGAACGTCTATTTCTTCTCTTAGTATGTCCAAGGCGAGAGCGCTCACCGTATTACAGGCAATAACAATCGCTTTTACTTTCTTCGTCTGCAAAAAACGAACAATCTGCTTGGAAAAACGAATAATTGTATCTACTGATTTACTCCCATAAGGAACACGCGCCGTATCCCCAAAATATACTAAATTTTCATTTGGAAGATTTTGCATAATTTCCCTCACTACCGTAAGTCCGCCCACTCCCGAATCAAACACACCAATTGGTGCATCATTTCTGCAATTCATACTCAAATTTATAATCCCCTTTCAGAAATTTCATACTATCACTTATTTTACTCATTCTTCTCCTATATTGCAAGGGAGAAAAAAAGACTGCACTTTTCCCAAGTGCAATCTTTTTGAATGTTTCTTAAATAGATAAATCTTTTGCGATTTTGTACTGATATTCCGGAATTTCTTTTTTCATGTTTAATGCTTCATCAATATCAAAGTCGATATATTCTCCGTGACTGAATCCTACAACACGGTTTGTTTTGCCTTCACATAAAAGGTCAACCGCTTTTGCACCCATAATGGAAGCAAATACTCTATCTTTACAAGTTGGGCTTCCTCCACGCTGCATATGTCCGAGAATTGTTGCTCTTGTTTCCATTCCTGTTGCTTCTTCAATTCTCTTAGCCATATTAATAGAATCACCAATACCTTCCGCATTGATAATAATATAGTGTTTTTTACCACGTTTTCTGTTCTCTACGATGTTGTCAATAATTTTCTGCTCATCATAGTCATGTTCTTCCGGAAGAAGAATCTGTTCTGCACCATTGGCAATACCGCACCATAAAGCAAGGTAACCTGCATCTCTTCCCATTACTTCGATAACACTACATCTTTCATGTGATGTTGATGTATCACGCACTTTGTCAATTGCTTCCATTGCTGTATTTACGGCAGTGTCAAATCCGATTGTATATTCTGTACAGTCGATATCAAGGTCGATAGTTCCCGGTATACCGATTGTGTTAATTCCTAAATTAGAGAGTTTCTGTGCTCCTGCGAAAGAACCGTCGCCCCCGATAACAACTAGTCCTTCAATTCCATATTTTTTAAGAATGCCTGCTGCCTTTCTCTGACCTTCTTCCGTGCGCATCTCTGCACAACGAGCTGTCTGAAGAACTGTTCCACCTCTCTGAATAATGTCAGATACATCACGCGCTGTCATGTTAATGATTTCTTCGTTCAAAAGTCCATGATAACCACGTCTTATTCCCTGTACGTTAAGTCCTTTTCCCAATGCTGTTCTTACAACCGCACGGATTGCCGCATTCATTCCCGGTGCATCTCCACCACTTGTTAAAACGCCGATTGTTTTAATGTGATTTGCCATGTTCGATTCCTCCATCTATCTGTTTTTTATTTTTATTCATCAAATCCGATATTCCTATCTTTTTTATTCTACAATACCTATATTGTTTTTTCAATGGCTTTTTCTACCACTTTTACCCTTTTTTCGCCAAAATAGTTCGTCAGCCTACTTAAAAGTATCGAATCTATTCCAACATTTCTGTTCATCGGAAGCCTTTTAATTGCTTTTTCCGCCTGACAGTAAATCACAACAGTATCATTCCCTTCCGAGCCGTTTATCATACGGTATAACTGTTCTTCTTCCTGCATAAACGTCTGCTTGTCCGGAAATTGAATCCATAATTCCTTTTTTATTTCTTGAAAAGGAACGATAGACTCACAAATTAATTTACTTGCCCTCTCGTCCTCCTCTGAAACCCTCCCCTTTACAAAAACTTTACTGTCTTCCTCCAAATAAAGTTTATTTTTCTCGTAATCTTTTGGGAAAATAACAACTTCCACCGTTCCAAGTAAATCTTCTATCGTAAGGAACGCCATAACTTTATTATTCTTTGTATATTTAATCGTCTTATTGACAATCAATCCGCCGATAATTTCTTTAGAACCATCCCTGACCTTAGAGTGTCCTGTTTCTTCGCTTGGCTGAAAATCCATTGTTGTGGCGGAAATATTTTTCTTCCACAATGTTTCATATTCTTCCATCGGATGTCCTGTTACATAAACGCCAAGCACTTCTTTTTCAAAGGCGAGCATCGTTTCTTTTTCATACTCTTTAACATCAGGAAGAGGAATATCAAATTCCTTTTTCTGTTCTTCATCAACCAAATCAAAAAGCGAGAGTTGTCCGCTCATAGAATATTTCCTATCCTTATTGACCTGATCCAAAATCTGAATGTAAATCATCATCAACTGTTTTCTTGTTCCCGGAAGACTGTCAAAAGCCCCCGCTTTGATAAAGTTTTCAATTGTGCGTTTATTGACCTCTTTTCCGGAAAGGCGTTCGATAAAGTTTTTCAAATTCTGATACTTTCCGCCGATTTCACGTTCTTTAATAATTGCCTCGATAACAGGACGTCCTATACTTTTAATGGCAGTAAGACCATAACGGATATTTCCGTTGTCAACAGAGAAATTTCCTTCTCCCTCATTAATATCCGGCGGAAGAATATGAATTCCCATTTGCCTGCTGGCATAAATATATTCCGAAACTTTCCCCGGATTGTCGATAACCGATGTCATCAAAGCCGCCATAAATTCTACAGGATAATAATATTTTAAATATGCTGTCTGATACGCTACAACCGCATAAGCAGCCGCATGCGATTTGTTAAACGCATACTTTGCAAAATCTATCATCTCATCATAAATTTTATTTGCAATTTTCTCTGAAATACCGTTTCCCACACATCCCGGAACTCCTTCTTCTTTGTTTCCGTAAACAAAATTCTGACGCTCCTTCGCCATAACATCTGCTTTTTTCTTTGACATGGCACGACGGAGCAAATCGCTTCGTCCCAATGTATATCCGGCAAGGTCACGCACAATCTGCATAACCTGCTCCTGATAAACGATACAGCCATATGTGGATTTCAAAATCGGCTCTAACTGTGGACAGTCATAAGTAATGGAATCCTTATCATTTTTCCCTTTGATATATTGAGGAATAAAATCCATAGGTCCCGGACGATACAGGGAAATTCCCGCAATAATATCTTCCAGATTTTGCGGTTTCAACTCTTTCATAAAGTTTTTCATTCCCGCACTTTCCAATTGGAATACACCATCTGTTTTTCCCGTGCCGATAGAATCCAACACTTCTTTATCATTATAATCGATTTTATGCATATCGATTTTATGCCCGCTGCTTTTTTCTGCAAGTTTGACTGCATTTTGAATAACAGTAAGGGTACGCAGTCCGAGAAAATCCATTTTCAACAGTCCCAACTCTTCCAAAGTTGTCATTGTAAATTGGGTTGTCACCGCACCGTCCGCGCCGAGCGACAACGGTACATATTCATCTACCGGCTTCTGACTGATTACGACACCTGCCGCGTGCATGGACGTATGCCGTGGAAGTCCCTCAAGACGGAGCGACATATCGATTAGTTCTTTTACCTCCGCATCTTCCTCATAGATTTTCTTCAATTCCGGATTGACCGATAGGGCTTTTGTCAGTGTCATATTTAATTCTGTCGGTATCATTTTTGCGATACTGTCCACAAAAGCATACGGTAAATCCATAACACGACCGACATCTCGGATAACCCCTCTCGCTGCCATTGTACCAAAAGTAACAATCTGTACAACCCTGTCTGCACCGTATTTTCTTACAACATAATCAATAACCTCCTGTCTTCTCTCGAAACAGAAGTCAATATCAATATCCGGCATGGAAACACGCTCAGGATTGAGAAAACGTTCAAATAGCAACTGATAGCGAATCGGATCAATATCCGTAATACCGAGACAGTATGATACAATACTTCCCGCAGCCGACCCTCGCCCCGGACCGACCATAATATCGTTATCTCTCGCATACTTAATAAAATCCCACACAATAAGGAAATAGTCCACGTATCCCATTTTCTGAATAACGCTCAACTCATAAGTCAGTCGCTCTTTCAGTTCCTCCGTCACCGGCTCATAGCGTAACGCCAATCCTTCAAAACATAATTTATTTAAGTATTCCCACGAGGTAAACCCTTGCGGAACATCGTATCTCGGAAGTTTTGTCACTCCAAACTCAATCTCCACATGACATCTATCCGCAATTTTCTGCGTATTTTCCAACGCCTGCAAAGCATACGGAAACAGTTCCGCCATTTCTTCCGGAGATTTCACATAATACTGTCCGCCCTCGTAACGCATACGGTTTTCGTCCTGCAATTTTTTCCCCGTCTGAATACAGAGAAGAATATCATGTGGTTTTTCATCCGCCGCATAAGTGTAATGCACATCGTTTGTAGCAACCAGTTCAATCCCCGTATCTTGGGACAACCTCAGCAGCCTTTGATTAACTGTCGCCTGCTCCGGTATACCGTGATCCTGCAATTCCAAAAAGAAGTTGCCTTTTCCGAAAATCTTCTCATATCTTTTTGCCGATTTCACTGCCTCTTCGTACATCCCACGCAATAAATTTTTCTGCACCTCTCCCGCAAGGCAGGCGCTCAGTGCAATAATTCCTTCGTGATACTGCTCTAAAAGTTCATAGTCCACGCGGGGCTTATAGTAATATCCCTCCACAAATGCCTTAGAAACAATTTTTGTTAAATTCTCATACCCTTTATTATTTTCCGCAAGCAAAACGAGATGATAATATCTGTCCTCTCTCATTCCCACTTCCTTGTCAAATCTGGACTGGGGTGCTACATACACTTCACAGCCCAGTATAGGTTTAATTCCCTCAGCTTTTGCTGCACGGTAGAAATCAATTACACCGAACATAACGCCGTGGTCCGTAATCGCCGCACTGTCCATACCCAGTTCTTTCACCCGTGCCACATATTCTTTTATTTTATTTGAACCGTCCAGCAAACTGTATTCCGTATGGACGTGCAAATGTGCAAACTTCATATCTGTCCTCTTTCTTTATCAAATATTTGACTATATGAAAAAAAAGAGCATACGCTCTTTTTTAGCCGTTCATCATAAAATCAAGTAATCTATCTGTGTCTTCTGTTTCATATGAAATCAATTCCAACTGTGGAATTTCTCCGTTTGAAAAAACATTTGCCATAGAAACATACTGAGAAAGTTTTGATTTTAAGTTAAGTCTGTCACCTTCACCTGTCACTAATTCTACTTTTCCTTTACACTGGTCAACAACACTGAAAAACTTTTCAATGTTTGTAATGTTCTGTATTTTCATTCTCATATCGAAAACTCCTTTCTTTTTCCATTTTATCTGTTTACATTATACATTATCCTTCTTTAATTGCAATGCTTTTTTCCCTAATCTCAATTTTTCCTTCCTTTAAAAGACGTCCCACTGCGCGTTTAAATGCATTCTTACTTAAATTCAATTCCCGTTTGATAATCTCCGGATCTGCCTTATCCGTAAACGGAAGTTCCCCGTCATACGAACAGATTGTTTTCCATACTAAATCCGCATCTTTATCCATCTGTGCAGGAATTTTTTCACGGACACTTAAATCCAATTTCCCGTCAGCCTTTACTGCCGTAACACGGGCTTTGATTTCCATTCCGACAAATAGTTTTCCGTACGCTTCTTTCTTCGGAATGCGTGCAGAATACTGATTATCTACAGCCACAAACAAGCCAAATTCATCGCTTCTGTCATAAATAATTCCTTCTACCATATCGTCTTTTTGATAAGGAGAATCTTTGCGTAACATATCGTACACTTTCATTGTAGCACAAAGACGCTCGCTCTTATCGATATAAAGCGTGACAAGACATTTATCTCCCTTTTGTACTTTTGCCGTCTGCTGTTTAAACGGTAAAAATAAATCTTTCTCTAATCCCCAGTCTAAAAATGCACCGAATTTTCCCACATCTGCTACAGTTAAAACAGCCAACTCTCCAAGTGTCAGTTTCGGTTCGTTTGTTGTTGCAATAAGACGGTCATCTGAATCTTTATATAAGAAGACTTCTACCGGATCACCTAATTCAATCTCTTCCGGAACCTGTTTTTTGGGAAGAAGTACTTTTTCATCTTTCCCGCCCAAATATACACCGAAATCTACTTTCTTTACTACTGTCAACACTTGTTTTTTCCCTAATTTCATCATTTCTTTTCTCCTGTTAATTCTACAACCGCAAAAGGTTTATCCTCTGCATCACAAAGTTTTATTGTTACTTTTCTTTTTTCACTGTATATTTTCGGGAAAATCTCATCCCCGTATAATGCGGATTTTTTATATTCCACACGTATCTGCTCTACCGCCATATCTTCGTCCAACACTTCCATTGCCATTTGAATATAACGGCTGTTATTCACGTGACCGTTTGTGTCAATTTCACTTTTCTGCACAAAAAATGACTGTTTTTCTTCCCATGTTTCCGGAAGTGTAATCTTTCGGGGTGCATATTCCATGTGAAGTGCCGGCTCAAGTTCATATTTTTCTATATCCTTTTCTGTCGGTTTTGCCGGACGTTTTCTTTCTGTGTCCATGAAAACCCATATAGAATTTGCATATGCCACACATTCGCCATCTTTGTCTTTCATCACAAAATTTCTCGTCCCATACAGTCCGTTAAACGCAGTTGGCCATGTACCGATTTCAATTTTCTCACACAGTTTCGGATAACGCTTCACTACTATCTGCCATGCTGAAAGTATCCAGCCACGGTGATGTCCTTTTAAAAATTCCATTCCGATTCCTAGATCTTCTGACTGGAAAGTACTGCAATCCTGAAAATAATTTACAATGCCTGTTAAAGTCAGATGACCGCTTTTATCTATTTCACTGTACCTCACCCGTTCCTTTATCGAATACATTACATTCCTCCATAACTTTTCTCTATGTGTATCACACACTGGTATCGATTGTCAATCTTCTGTAACTCTTTTCTTAAAGTATTGCTTACTTCAATCTGTTTTTCCTTATCATATTCATGTGGAACAACCATATCAAAAATCAGATTGATTCTCTGCTTGCCTTCTACCACGCGAAAATCGTGAATAGAAACTTTACTATCAATTTCCTCTATTTTTACATTTGCTATATCCTTTATCTTTAAAATGTTTTCATTTTTTGTTTCTATCGGATCCATATGAATAACAAGGAAGATTCCCATATATTTCTGTGCGTCCCTCTCAATCTTATCTACAATTTCATGGGACACTTCTATATCTGCTGTGTTAGGAACTTCCGCATGGATGGATGCCATACTCCTTCCCGGTCCGTAATTATGTACAATTAAATCATGTGTTCCCTCTATGCCTTCATATCCCTCCACAAATTCTGTAACCTCTTTGAAAACTTCCGGATTTATCGCAGGACCTATCAATTCTTCAACGGTATCTTTTGCAATACCTATACCTGCCCAAATAATAATTCCCGATACAACTACTCCTACAATCCCATCAATATTCATTCCGGTTATTTTCCAAAACAAAATAGAAAGAACGGTAACAGAAGTAGTCACTGCATCTCCCATAGAATCTGTCGCCGTTGCCTGAAGAACTTTCGAATCAATTCGTTTTCCCAGTTTCCTGTTAAACGCTCCCAGCCACAGTTTCATTCCAATGGAGAAAATCAATATAATAATGGAAATCCACTGAAATTTCAACTGCTCAGGATGCATAATTTTTCCAATGGAGTCTTTGAAAAAGGTTAGTCCAACCTGAATAACAAGAAAAGATACTATTAATGCTGAAATATACTCTATTCGTCCATGTCCGAAAGGATGCTCCTCATCCGCCGGCTTACTCGCCATTTTCACACCTATAAGACTGATAATGGAAGAGCCTGCATCAGAAAGATTGTTAAATGCATCCGCCAAAATGGACACACTGTGCATCAATAGACCGATAACTCCCTTTCCAATAAATAAAATGATATTACATATAATTCCTACAACTCCTGACAATACACCATATGACGTTCTTACCGCCACTTCCTCTACATACTCGTACCTTTTTACAAAATGCTTTACCAAAAATTCTGTCATATTCATCCTCTATTCTTCTTTATTCTCTGCCAAAAAAGAACCATCTGATTTTAAACTTAGATGTCGCTGTCACCATCTCGTATTCTTCCTCATCCAGTACGGATTTTAACTTCTGTTTACTCTTTTTCGGTACTACTGCGTTTGTTGCATCCACAAAACAGAGATTCGGATAAAGTACACACCACCAGTTATGCCCTTCCGCCTTTCCGATTTCTATACGAAGCGCCTCGTATTCCCCGTCTGGAAATGTCACATCTCCATATGTTTTTTTGGGAAAATAACTTTTTGTCAATTTGGCTTTCACCGGATAATTATACCCTTCCTCACTAATTACCTTGTCCGCAACTTCTTTCAATTCTTTTTCGTGACTGCCTGTCCACGTTTTCGTTTCTTCCACACTCTTGGCGTCCGGCAATTCTTGTTTCATGTATTCTATAACTGCTTCCTTTACCTTCATCTTTAACTGTTGGTCTTTCTCACTGTCGCTGTTAGCGAGAACATGAAACCGCAATACTTCCGCTGCCAGTCTTTCCTGTGTCTTTTCCACTTTCGCTTCCACTAAAACAGACTGTCTGTACATAACCATTCCTGTTACAATTCCTGCAATCAGCATGGCAGCCGCCACGCAAATCCATTTTCTTTCTTTTCCCATTTTATGTAACCTCTCTTTCTTAGTCAGAGTGTTACCGTTTTGGAAAAGATTATACATCTCTTTTATTGTTTTGTTCGGATTGTATCAATAACCGCTTCCACCTGATTGTCAATATGACGACAGACAACTGCTGCCGCTTCTTCTTTCTGGTGTTTTTCAATACGATTAATAATGTCTTCATGCTCAGCAATCAAAGTAGCATGAAAACATTTCTTTTTTAAATATTCTACACGAAAACGATACATTTGTTCTCTAAAATTATTTAAAAGTTGAATAAGACGTTGGTTATCGGTTGCCATAAAAATAACATCGTGAAACTTCACATCTGCCTCCGCAAATTTTGTCACATCGTTTGTTTTTAATGTTTCCTCAAATTCTTTTGCCGCTTCTTTTAACTGTATCATCTGCTGCTTTGTCATTCTGTCACAGGCAAGTTTTACAGCAAGTTCTTCCAGCGCTTTTCGCACTTCCAAAACATCACGAAGACTTTTCTCCGTAATCTCGGCAACTTCTGCCCCTTTTCTTGGAATCATCAGAACAAGACCTTCCAGTTCCAATTTTCTGATTGCCTCTCGAATCGGAGTACGGCTCACCCCAAGTTTATTCGCTAACTGAATTTCCATAAGCCTTTCCCCCGGCTTTAATTCTCCCTTTAAAATCGCCTGACGCAATGTATTGAAAACAACATCACGAAGCGGCAGATATTCATTCATATTTACCTGAAAATTTGATTCCATATTATTTATCTTCCTCTCGTATTATGCACATTGGTTACATAAACCTGTTTCGCCAGTCTCTTCTTTCTTATTTCCGCATACGCCTTTTTTGCCGCCTTTCTGTCCGTAAAAATACCAAAAACAGTCGGACCGCTTCCACTCATCATGGCATTTAACGCACCGGCATCTTGCATGACCTTTTTAATCTTCTCAATTACCGGATAATCACCGATTGTCACTTCTTCAAGAACATTTCCCATATTAGACGTAATTTTTTCTAAATTTTGTTCTTCCAATCCCTCTAAAATGCCGTCAATGTTCGGATGTTTTACAATATCCAATGCATCCAATTTCTCATACACCGTCTTTGTTGAAACGCTGACAGGCGGTTTTGCAATCAAAACATAGCATTTCGGAAGAGCCGGCAGAGGAGTTAATTCCTCACCGATTCCTTCCGCCAAAACCGTTCCTCTCATAATGCAGTACGGAACATCTGCTCCTAATTTCACCCCTCGCTCCATAAGGTCCTGCTGGGAAAGTCCTAGTTGATACATTCTGTTCATTCCAAACAGAACTGCCGCCGCATTAGAACTTCCTCCTGCCATTCCCGCCGACACCGGAATAAATTTATTTAACCGAATGGATACGCCTCCTTCAATATGAAATTCATCCATAAGCAGCTTCGCCGCTTTGTATGCAATATTATTTTCATTTACCGGAAGATAAAAAAGATTCGTTTCTAAATGAATCCCCTCTTCCTTCGTCTTCTGCATAAACACATCATCATAGAGATAAATTGTCTGCATGACCATACGCACATCATGGTATCCATTTTCTCTTCTTCCTAAAACGTCCAGCCCTAAATTTATCTTCGCCAGTGCTTTTAATTCTAATTTATCCATACGCTACTCCTTTCCCTTTTGTATTCTGTATACATTATACCTAGAGTATACTCATGTTCTCCTTAAAAATCAATATCCTATCTCCCTCTTTTATTTCATCTTTACTCAATCCGTTTGCTTCCTGAATGCGTTCCGCCGTTGTTCTGTATTGTTTTGCCAAATCCCACAATTCATCTCCTTCTTTAACAATATAACCTATAATTCCCGGCTCTTTTCCGATTTTTTCCATATCGAAAGGGACTGCTTCCATATCTGCAATCACATTTTGCCATAATTGCTGACGGATAAAACTGCAGAATGATAAAACCGCTTTCACTTCCACCTCTCCACTTCCCAGCATAGATACGGAAAGTTGCTCCAACCCATAGTTTACGTCAAATATTGTATCCTCATTCATTCCGTCACATTCAATAAGATAGGAAAACGGTATCATTCCCTGCCATGTGTCGAATGGGACTTCGTCACTTTCTTTTACATATAAAAACTGTAAATGAAGTATTCCCTCAATCTGAATGCCCTGCTGCCCTTTCTCCATTTTTTCTACCTGTACTTCCCCACTGTTATAACAAATCTGTAAAATATCTTCCCGAAGTTCCGGCACAGATAACTGCTCCGACAATTTACATTTTGAATGGTTTTGAAGGGCAAGTTCCTCGCTCCTTACTTTTTCCCTCTTCAAATTACATTCATGCCGTAGTGAATAGACATCTTCAAGTAATTCCACCTCTTCCTCCTCGTAAACAGAAATTTTCAAATCAAGCGTTCCTTCTATACCGAGTGAACGCATCTCACCGTCTTCGTCCGCTCGCATATCCACATTGACTTCATCTAAATTTGCAATAACATAGTGATACATAGACGAATCTACGCCGGAACAACTTACCTGTCCCTCATAAGAAACTGCCTGCTCTATCCAATCCATCTTTCCCTCAGGGGATTCATACAGACAAAATACGCTTAACTCTCCCGACAGGTGAAGAGCATCCTCCTCCAATTTCGTATCCAGTTTACGATTGGTGACGTCTGTCCATAAAAGCATCCCCATATTTTCTTTTGTTCCCGAAAGAACAACTTCCTCTTTAATTCGATATGTATCTCTTTTACCCGTATGTAACCGCAACAATTGATATTTCTTTTTCTTCTTATATAAAGTATCTTCGCTTTCAATTTCCGTTGTCAGTGGAACATCTTCAGTCACTTCCCTGCCAATTTCCATTTCTACTAACGCTTTGATGCTCAGTTTTCGTGAATGAATCATGGACGCCGTAAATTCCGTCCGCAAATTTCTAACCGTATACGTTCCTTCCTCCACACCATTTTCCACATACACCATCTCCTCAAAAGGACATTTTCCTTCCAGAGAAGTCAGTTTTGTTTCCCCCTCTTCCGTCACATATAAAATTTGAAAATATACATTTCCTGCTACCCGAACATAATTTTCCAAAGGCTTCATTTCCTCCACCTTTGCCTCACCTTTACTCATGACGATTTTAGAAACATCCCTTTTTGCATCGGGAACATTATAATCATCATCCACAAAAAACTGATCGGTAATCCCTTTTTCCATACGGTTTATGTGCATCTGTTTTTTCATAAATTCCATAAAATCCCTCCTACTCAAATATGACCGTTTTTCCTGAAGCATTAAGTGCAACCACTATATGAGGATTGTTCTCTTTTTTCACTACTTTTTCCTGCTTGGACGGTCCGATTAAATTTGTGTGAAAATAAATTGCATTTTCTGTTTCTTCACATTTTTTTACCTTTACACTGTATCCGGTAGTTTGTTTTTCCCCATAACCTTGTGCAATATACAATATTCCCTTATCTTCATATGTAAATCTGAACGGCTTTCCCCTTTTTTTGCCTATTTCCTCTTTTAATTCTTCCGGTATCATCTCTTCTTTTATAATGGTAAACTTCGCATCCTTTCCGTTTTCCCGCTGATTTTTCTTTATAGAACAGCCTGCAAATGAAAGGAGTATGCCGATACAGATGAAACAAAGAATTGCCTTTTTCATCCGCTTCTCTCTCCTCGTGTTCTCCCTATATCTTATTATCTTCCTTGTCTTTTTATGTACCCTCTAGTATAATATTCTTTATCATGTAAAAGCATAGAAAGGAACACACTATGATTTTTGAAACAGCAGAAAAAACATATGAGATACCTGCCCGAAGTTCCGGCATCCTGCTCCATCCGACTTCCCTGCCGTCTTCTTACGGCATCGGAGATTTAGGCAATGAAGCATATCAATTTGTAGATTTTCTAGAAAAAGCGGGACAACATTTATGGCAAATTCTCCCACTCGGGCCTACGGGATTTGGAGATTCACCTTATCAGAGTTTCTCCGCATTTGCAGGGCAGCCTTTATTAATCAGCCCAAAACATTTAGAAGAACTCGGACTTTTAACGAAAGAAGACTTAGAAGATTGTCCTTGTACGGACGAAGAAAAAGTCAACTATGGGGATGTTATCCTATGGAAAACAGACATTCTTTACAAAGCCTATGAAAACTACCGTCATACCGCAGATAAAATGCTTTTGGAAGAATATGACTCTTTTTACAAAAACAATCGCTTTTGGCTTGATGATTATGCACTTTTTATGGCATGTAAAGAAGCACACAACGGACAGAGTTGGCTTGAATGGGAGAAGGAATACCGTTCCCCATCCAAAGTTTTTTTGAAAAATTTGGAAAATTCTCTTGCAAAAGAGATACGTTATCACCGTTTTGTGCAATTTATTTTCTTTAAGGAATGGTATGCGTTAAAGGAATATGCCAACAAAAAAGACATCAAAATCATCGGAGATATTCCGATTTTTGTTTCCCTCGACAGTGCTGACGTTTGGGCGAATCAGGAGTTATTCCAATTGGACAGCAAAGGATTTCCTACATCTGTGGCAGGAGTTCCGCCTGATTATTTTTCAGAAACAGGGCAACTTTGGGGAAACCCTCTCTACGATTGGAACACGCACAAAAAAACCGGATTTCAATGGTGGATTTCCCGCATTCAAAATCAACTTGGGATTTCGGATTATTTACGAATTGACCATTTTCGTGGATTTGAAGCATACTGGGCAGTTCCTTATGGGGAAGAAACCGCAATTAATGGTAAATGGAAACCTGGACCGAAGGAAGATTTTTTCCTCGCCATAGAAAAAGCACTTGGAAAAGATTTACCGATTATCGCAGAAGATTTGGGAGTCATTACTCCGGAAGTAGAGCGTCTGCGCGATCGTTTTCACTTTCCGGGCATGAAAGTACTGCAATTTGCCTTTGAATCAGAAACAGAAAGCAGTTTTCTCCCACATCAGTTCACTACAACAAACTGCATTTGCTACACGGGAACTCATGATAACAATACAACAAAAGGCTGGTATGAATCTGCCAATGAAATGTCACGAGATAAAGTCCGCCGTTACATGAACACGGACGGAAGTTCCATTCATTTTGATTTCATTCGTACCTGTCTTGGCACAATCGCCACTTATGCCATATTCCCTTTACAAGATGTTCTTGGCATCGGTGAGGAAGGACGCATGAATTGTCCGGGTGTAGCAATGGACAACTGGGCATGGCGTTATAAGAAAGAAATGCTGACGGATGAACTGGCTGAAAAACTGCTGGAATTATCTCATTTATATGGAAGATATTAGAAAGGATTTGCGTTATGATACGTTTTATATTGGTTGCCTCAACCGTTATTTTATTTTTAATTCTTTTCATTCCCGTACTCATTGTAGAATGGATTATCGGAAAATTTAATCGCAGGGCAAAAGACTACAGTTGCTTACGCATTGTGCAGTATGCATTCAAATTCATTCTGTGGATTACAGGTGTAAAGGTGACTGTAATCGGGGAAGAAAATGTTCCCGATGAACCCGTACTTTTCATCGGAAATCACAGAAGTTTCTTCGACATTCTTCTAACTTATTCTCGTTGCAAACGGCTGACAGGTTATGTGGCAAAGAAAGAAATGCTGAAGTTCCCTCTTTTAAGAAACTGGATGAAAAATCTCTACTGTCTTTTCCTTGACCGTGAAAATGCAAAGGAGGGACTAAAGACTATTCTCACTGCCATTGACTATGTAAAGCAGGGTATTTCTATCTGTATTTTCCCTGAAGGAACGAGAAATAAAGGGGAAGAATTAAGTATGCTCCCATTTAAAGACGGGGCGTTAAAGATTGCCACAAAAACCGGCTGTCCGGTTATTCCGATTTCCATGAACAACACTTCAGAAATTTTTGAAAACCATTTTCCAAAAATCAAAAAAGCACATGTTGTCCTTGAATACGGAAAGCCGATTAATTACAAATCTTTGGATAAAGAAGACCAAAAACATTTTGGCGCATACTGTCAAAATATTATACAAGAAACAATTAATAAAAATGCAACGCTTTTATAGCGTTGCATTTTTGCATTTTGTATAGCATTTAGCGTTACATTTTTATTTATTTAATGGTATAATAAAATAAGTATGCTTTGTCATACACATAATAACCTGTAAAAATAAGATTGAAGGTAAAAGGATAAAAAGATGAATACACGAAACCTTACCCTATTAACTGATTTATATGAATTAACAATGATGCAGGGATATTTTGAAAGCGGAGAAAATGATGTTGTCGTTTTCGATATGTTTTTCCGTGCAAACCCATGCAACAACGGATATTCCATTGCTGCCGGATTGGAGCAAGTAATAGAATATATTAAAAATCTTAATTTTTCTTACGAGGATGTAGATTACCTTCGCAGTTTAAATATCTTCAGCGAAGAGTTCCTACATTACCTAAGCGGCTTTCATTTCAGCGGAAATATTTATGCTATTCCTGAAGGGACAGTTGTTTTCCCAAAAGAACCTCTAATTAAAGTAATCGCACCGATTATGGAAGCACAATTGGTTGAAACGGCAATTCTAAATATCATCAACCACCAGTCACTTATTGCCACAAAAACCGCTCGTGTTACTTTCGCAGCAGGAAATGACCGTGTTCTTGAATTTGGTTTAAGACGCGCTCAAGGTCCTGACGCCGCACTTTACGGAGCAAGAGCCGCAATGATTGGGGGCTGTTCTGCCACATCAAACGTTCTTGCTGGAAAAGAGTTTGGTGTTGCGATTAGCGGAACTCACGCACACAGTTGGATTATGAGTTTCTCTGATGAATACACCGCCTTTAAAAAGTATGCAGATCTCTATCCAAACTCGTGCTGTCTTCTTGTGGATACTTACGACACATTAAAATCCGGCGTACCGAACGCTATCCGCGTATTCCAAGAAATGCGCGAATCCGGTATTGAATTGAAAAACTACGGAATCCGTCTGGACAGCGGTGACCTTGCTTATCTTTCTAAAAAGGCAAGAAAAATGTTAGACAACGCAGGTTTTGAAGACGCATATATTTCTGCATCCAACGATTTGGATGAATATTTAATTCACGATTTAAAAATGCAAGGTGCAGCCATCACTTCATGGGGTGTCGGAACTCACCTGATCACTTCAAAAGACTGCCCATCTTTTGGCGGTGTTTACAAACTTGCCGCCATTCAAAACAAAGACGGGGATTTCATTCCGAAAATCAAATTATCGGAGAACACTGAAAAAATTACAAATCCGGGAAACAAGACCATTTTCCGCATTTACGAAAAGACAACCGGAAAGATTAAAGCAGACCTCATCTGTTTTGCAGACGAAATAATAAACTGCGAAGAAGATTTACTTCTTTTCGATCCCGTTGATACATGGAAGAAAACATTATTAAAAGGCGGCACTTACGAGGTTCGTGAATTATTAAAACCTATTTTTATCAACGGTGCATGCGTATATGACACACCGTCTGTTATGGATATTGCCGACTATTGCCGCAGGGAAAAAGAAACACTTTGGGATGAAACAAAACGTCTTGTCTACCCTCACCGTGTTTATGTAGATTTATCAGAGAAATTATATACAGTAAAAAAAGATTTATTAAATCAAATGAGTTTGAAAGAGCAATAAAGGAGATTACACTATGAAAATCATCGTATTAGCAGGCGGACTCAGCACAGAGAGAGATGTTTCTCTCTCCTCAGGTGCCGGAATCTGCCGTACATTAAAAGAGAGAGGACATGATGTGTTCCTATTAGACGCATTCATGGGATTAGAATACGATTCCGACAAACTGGAAGAAGTA
This sequence comes from Faecalimonas canis, assembly GCF_054601575.1. Lineage (NCBI taxonomy): Bacteria > Bacillati > Bacillota > Clostridia > Lachnospirales > Lachnospiraceae > Faecalimonas > Faecalimonas canis. The sequence continues at coordinate 91,769 of NZ_BAAHSI010000005.1, forward strand.
TTTACCTTAGAAAATAGTGGTCTGGAAATCGCTGAAGGTATTAAAACAACCGAGCCTGATTTAGCGGCAATCAAAGCATCCAGACCGGATCAGTCACCATCCTTACTCGGACCTAATGTTATCGAACTTTGCCGTATGGCAGACATTGTATTTATGGGACTTCACGGTGACATTGGGGAAAATGGTAAATTACAGGCAACCTTTGATATTCTCGGCATCAAATATACAGGACCAAATTCCCTTGGAAGTGCATTGGCAATGGATAAAGGAATTACAAAGCAGATTTTCAAAATGTCCGATATTCCTACTCCTGCGGGAACATGGTTAAAAAAAGCCGACAAAAACACACCGATTTCTGATTTAGGTCTTTCCCTTCCGGTTGTTGTAAAACCTTGTTCAGGAGGCTCAAGTATCGGCGTATACATTCCACAGACAGATGCAGAGTATAAAACTGCCGTAGAAGAATCTTTTAAATACGAAGATGAAATCATTATTGAACCGTACATTAAAGGACGTGAGTTTGCGGTAGGTATCATTGACGGAAAAGCACTTCCGGTTATTGAAATTATTCCAAAATCAAGTTTCTTTGATTACACAAATAAATATCAGGATGGCTGTACAGAAGAAATCTGTCCGGCACACATTGATGATGCTATCGCTAAAAAAATGCAGGAAGCAACTGAAAAAGCATTTGCAGCATTAAAATTAGATGTGTACTCCCGCGCCGATTTCCTTTTAGATGCCAACGGAGAAATTTACTGCCTTGAAGTAAATACTCTTCCGGGAATGACTTCCGCAAGTCTTTTGCCAAAAGAAGCACAGGCAGCCGGAATTTCTTACGGTGATCTTTGCGAACTGATTATTCAAAAATCATTAGAAAAATACAATTAGAAAGGAGCCTTTCCATGAAACATATGTCTTTACAGGAAATCGCTACAGCCTGCGGCGGTACATATTTCGGAGATAACAATAAACTTTCTTCAGAAGTAAGTGGTGTTGTTATTGACAGCCGTAAAGTTGAAAAAGACTTCCTTTTTGTTGCCATAAAAGGTGCCAGAGTGGACGGACATAACTTTATTCCACAGGTTATGGAAAATGGTGCTCTCTGTGCTTTATCTGAGAAAAATTTAGGAAATGTTCCTTATTCTTATATCCTCGTTAATTCCTGCGAACAGGCGTTAAAAGATTTAGCGGAATATTATCGTCTGGCTCTTGATATTAAAGTAGTAGGAATTACGGGAAGTGTCGGAAAAACAAGTACAAAGGAAATGATTGCATCCGTCCTTGAACAGAAATATTCCGTATTGAAAACAGAGGGGAATTTCAACAACGAAATCGGTCTTCCTTTAACTATCTTCAATATTCGAGAAGAACACGAAGTTGCCGTTTTGGAAATGGGTATCAATGAATTTGAGGAAATGCACCGCCTTGCAAAAGTTGCCCGTCCGGATATTTGTGTGATTACAAATATCGGTTTTTGCCATTTAGAAAATCTAATTGACCGTGACGGCGTTCTCCGTGCCAAAACAGAAATGTTTGACTTTATGCGTGACGGCGCACAAATTATTCTAAACGGCGATGACGATAAACTGATTACGGTACAAAATGTAAAAGGAGTTACTCCTGTATTTTTCGGTCTGTCCGATCATCATAACTACTATGCAACTGATGTACATTCTCTCGGCTTAAAAGGGACTTCTTGCACACTTCACCTTCCAAACGGAACGGTAAATGCAACAATTCATCTTCCGGGGGCACATATGGTCTATAACGCACTTGCCGGTGCGTGTGTCGGCTATTCTCTCGGATTAACAAACGAAGAAATTCAAAAAGGAATTGAAAATCTTGTTCCTGTTTCCGGAAGAAATAATCTGATTGAAACGGAAGATTTTCTTATTATTGACGACTGCTACAACGCAAATCCTGTATCCATGAAAGCGTCTTTAGATGTACTTTCAAACGCTCTTGGACGCAAAGTTGCCATTTTAGGTGATATGGGCGAACTTGGAGAAGATGAGAAAATTCTACATTACGGAGTCGGAGCATATGCTGCCCAAAAAGAAATTGACCTTATCTGCTGTATAGGAACATTGGCACAGGAATTTGTAAGCGGCGCAAACTCTGTTACATCAGAAAGCAAAACGCTTTATTTCGCCACAAAAGAAGATTTTCTTTCACAAATACACTCTATCGTGAAAAAAGGAGATACCATATTAGTAAAGGCTTCTCACAGCATGGAATTTCCTGAAATTGTGGAAACGTTACAAAAATTACATTAGGAGAAATTATGGACTATCAGATTCTTGTTCTTGATTTAGACGGAACACTGACAAACTCAAAAAAAGAAATCACAGAGCCGACAAAACAGGCATTAATTGATATTCAGGAAAAGGGGAAAAAAGTTGTTCTTGCCTCCGGTCGTCCCACACCGGGTATTCTGCCGCTGGCAAAAGAACTGCATTTAGAGAAATACGGTAGTTATATTTTATCATTCAACGGCGCTAAAATTATTGACTGCCGCAGCAAAGAACTTCTGTACAACAGAACAATCCCCCCTGAAGTAATACGCCCAATTTATGAAATGCTCAAATGCTATGATATGGATTTGCTCACTTACACAGATACACATATTTTATCAAGTATGAGAACAAATCAATTTACCGAATTGGAATCCCGCATCAATCAGATGCCAATTGTACAAACCAATGATTTTCTATCTGAGATTGCATTTCCAATAAACAAATTGCTCGGCACAGGTGATAAAGCAACAATCGCCAAGGCATTAGAAACCGTGAAATCACACTTCCACTCCCAGTTAAATATCTATCTGTCAGAACCTTTCTTCTTAGAAATTATGCCTCAACGTATCGATAAGGCACATTCTTTGCAGAAATTGTTAAATAGTATCGGATTGACTGCAGACTCTATGATTTGCTGTGGGGACGGTTATAATGATTTGACAATGATTGAATACGCAGGACTTGGCGTTGCTATGGAGAATGCACAGCCTCTTGTCAAGGAAAGTGCTGATTATATTACAAAATCCAACGATGAAGATGGGGTTTTACACGTTATTAATGAATTTATGAGATAATAGCGGAAGGGGCTGTCGGGAAATA
>NZ_BAAHSI010000006.1:0-20741 GCF_054601575.1 Faecalimonas canis
GTTTTTCTTTCGCTCTCTTTCGACAGCCATATTAGAATATCATATCCATTCTTCTTTGTCAACAACTTTTTTCATTTTTTTGAAATTTGTTTTTGACTTGTCTGCCCGTTTCTCGAGTGCTTGTCTATAATATCATCCCCTCCTGCATATGTCAACATCTTTTTTCATTTTTTTTAATCTTTTTCAGTCTTACAACAAACAGATAAGCATCGCCGTTCAAATTTCTTTAAAACAACGATGCTCATTTACTTTCCATTTCTCCTCTTTATAAAAATGTGTTTTTCATAACTTTATTTTTCAGATATAAACTAAAGTCATCAAAAACGCCCCAAGAAATTTGTTTTGGACAAGTCATTACAAGCAGATTGTGTCCTTCATTCTCTTTATGATACGGCGGATGAATATGACTAAAAGAATTTTCCACAAAACCACATCGTTCGTAAAAACATTTTCTCCGCTTAGAAATATCATCCTCCGGCGGATCAATCTCAAGAAGCAATGTTTTATTTTCCCCTTTCAAAAGAGTTAATGTTTTCTGTCCGTACTGTTTATTCCGCATCTCCGGACAAATACAGAAATGTTCAATATAAACAAATTGTTCATTTTCCCAATATAAAATCAATCCAACAAAAACATCTTCATCATATATCAAATCAAAATGATATTCTCTATCCTTTAAAATCTCTTTTTGCGAGAAGCCTTCTCTCCGTTCATGATAGGGAAAACTAATCCGATACAAATTTAATGCCTCTTGATACATAGAGTGCGATGCATTTGTAATACGTTTCAAAACCATTTTTCCATCACCTCAATTTCGTAACCCAACCCAATATCACATTTTTCTCATATAGAAATGTCAAAAGCCTGCTATCTTCTATATATTTAAAGCACTCTTTCCCTATATTACTGCTATATAACAATGTAATAATAAGAAAACCTACCCATACAAGAACAACCGCTATCAACACCCCTACTAACATTCCGCCAATACGATTTAAGCCATTAATAACCGGAAGGGCAGTAATAATGTCTAACGCAAAGATAATTGCCCGTATAAAAATTGTCACAACAATAAATGTAATCAAAAACGAAATGATTTTTATAATAATATCCGAAACGTATGCCCCTATATAGTCCACAAAATTTGAAACCCCCAGTTGTTTATAAGCCTCGTTATTATTATTTTCTATCAAACCTCTTTTCAGAAATTCCGGTATATCCGCTTTTTCTAAAATTTCCATCTGTTTTTGTCTGGGCAATTCTATTTTATCCAAAGGAAGTTTAGATATATCTACATCCACCCCTTCAGACGTCATCATAGAAACACATTTCTTCTTTACCATTTCATCTATAGGCGTCAAAGACACAATCGCCTTGCTCGTGTAAGGTGTTAGGAAAATAACAAGTATAATACTCGCAATCGTCGTCCCAAATGACACAATAATTTTAATAAATCCTTTAGCATACCCCACCACCATACAGATGAAAAAGATAATTCCTACTCCAATTAATAACCAATTCATATTTTCTCCTACTTTGCAAGCCTGATTTCTTCCAAGCCATTTGCATTTATCACTAAGTATTTATTTAATCCAATGGCAGAAATTATATTTGAAATATCACTTTCCATTTCTCCATTAAACAAATGTACTCCCGCCTTTGTAATGATCTGACATTTTTTCCCATCATACATGATAATCTGCCCGTCTTCTACTTTTATATTCTTATACGCCTGCTCAACTGTTTCTGAAAACAGTTCCTGACCACTTTTATCGAATAATTTTATAAGATAATTTTTATCCCCTTTCAACAGCATACCGATATACTTATCATCATGAAAAACATTTTCTATTTGTTCTTTTATTTTGACAATTGTTTTTTTCTGCGGTTTGTCTTTTCCTTCATAAATATATAATTGATTGTCCGAAACCATCGCGGATGTTTTATTATCAAAGAAAAATACTGTAGGCCCTATGGCATTTTCGTATTTTTCCTCCATTATAAGATGGTTTTCTTTTTTTTCGGTCTTTTCATCAAAATTATAATATGCTATTTTCGTTTCAATTTTCCCTTGTTCAGCAAACAGATACGAAATCAAAAGTGTGTATCCGTCATCGGAAATAGCGACATCCAAAGGATAACCGGTAGTTGTCGGGGAAGTAATGTGCTCTACAAGAAGTTCTCCTTTCGCATCATAACAAACAATTTTTGAAGAAACTTCATCTTTTAAAACCGCACTTACAATTCCCTGTTGTGAAACTTCCGCCTTTTCCACCGGAAGACTCGTATGAATTTCCCCTTTTACACCCTGTTTTTGTAATACTACCAAATCATTTGCTCCCTTATCAACAATTACCGCTGATTTTCCATTAACACTGACAATCGGATTTTGCATCTGATAAGAAGATTTCCACTGTTCTTTTCCTTTCTTATCTAAAAAAACAACCCCATCTTTACTGTATTTCAAAATTCCGTCCCAAAACTTCACATATTTTTCTCCATTTTCACGTTCCAGAGCCACCGTACTCAAAACACGAACTTTATCATATGTTCTGTGCGTCAGAAAAATATATACCCCGATTCCGACAAAAAGAAGTATGACTACAATAATCGAAAGCCATTTTATCAAAACTTTTTTGCTTTTTTTCCCTTCCATTCAATTTCTCCCCTTTTCGCATTTGTATTTTATGATTATAGCATATTTTTTCTTTATGGCAGTAATAATTTTTGACCGATATAAATCAAGTTCCCGTTTTCTAAGCCGTTCATTTTACTGATCGCCTCGATATGCTGAATATCCCCGTATGCTTTTTTACTGATTTTTTCCAACGTATCTCCTTTTTCCACAATATAAACATTTTCCTTTTGCTCTTCTTTTTTCTCGTCTTTATTTTCTTTCTTTTCTTTTTCCTCTGCCTCTTCTTTCTCTCCAACCGAATTTGAAATAGTTTCTATCGCTTTCTGAACAGATTTCATCCTATCATAATTATTAATCATCGTTACGCCGATAACTAAAATCACCAAAATAAGAAATGTTGCCGCTCCATATGCCCACCTGCTCATTTCTTTTTTCTCCTGTTGCAGCATTTTGTTCTGCACTAAATCGCGAAAACTTTTTGCAGCCCTATCCACAACAATTTCACTGGGTGTAACGCCAATCTTTTTACGGGAGGAAATCATATAATTTTGCATAGACGGATTTTTTTCATAATAAATGTAATGTCCGTTCATCTGCATTAAATCATTAAATTTGGGTGCAAAATACATTTCATCTTTGCAGACAGGATCTTTTAAAATAAAAACCCCCTTATCTTTTTCAAATATTTCCTGATGTACTTTTTTCAAATTCCCATTCATCGCAAATGGAATACCCGGTATTGCCGCAAACCAACCGATAATTTCTCCGTTTTCAAAGAAAGTCTGACACACCTCACAGGCGTTTTTCCATGTTCCTTCACTGACAAAAACACCATTTTCATCCTGTCCAAGTTCCTCCATTTGTATCGCACCGTAAATATATCTGTACTCCAATTCCTCTTCTCTGACAACATCTCCTATCAAAAATGCTCCAACCGGATTTTCCGCCTCTTTTTCACAAAGTTGATTTAGATATGTATCGACATAATCTTCCACATAAATTTTCAGAGAATCACTGACATTTCCTATCTGCTTTACATTTTTAGGGATTTTTCTTTCCATAACTCTTCACCTCATCCGCATATTTTTCTTCATACTAGCATATGAGAAACGCTTATTTTATCGGATATTGTCACCTTACCTCTGAAAAGTTTCGACTTTTTCATACAGAAAAAGACGGGATTTTTATTTTTCCCGCCTTTTCTCTCTTTTTCTTCTTTTACTACTCTCACAAGCGCCACAATATTTGTCGGTTAATGTCGTAATAAATCCTTCTTTTGTCTTTGGAAATCTAAACAAAGTCACCGGCCACATATGAGAATATATAATATCTCTTTCTATTTTATTCAGTTCAAAAAATTTTTCTGCATTTTTCAAAGCAGTGTTTGGGTGTGTCAGCCCATGAAATCTATCTCCTGTTTTTGCCGCATGAGTATGCCAGTCATACAAAAACAAATCATGTAGCATAGCACCTCTTGCTGCCGACCTTGCATCCAAATGAAAAAATCTGCACCACTGGTAATTATAATACGCCACATTCATACAATGTTTATAGCAACTTGTCGTGCCATGATGAGAATAAAGTTTCATACGCAATACTACAGGATGTTCCGCAATATCCTGTACACACTCATAAAAATCATATTTCCACTCTTCTCTCAATTTATATATTTTTTGAACGATATTTTCCCTCTTCATTTTGCCCCCGCTTGTCAAAAATACACCTCAAGTCAAAACTCAAGGTGTATTTCTTCTATACAAATGCTTTTACTTTTTTGTAAATGCTTTCCGCATCTAAACCATATTTTTTAATTAATTCCAACGCCGGACCCGATTCTCCGTATACATCATTAATCCCGATTTTCATTACTTTTGCAGGCGCTTTCTCTGCAACAACATCACAAACCGCACTTCCAAGACCACCGATAATAGAATGCTCTTCTACTGTAACGATTTTGCCTGTTTCGTTTGCTGCTTTCGCAACAATTTCTTCATCCAATGGTTTGATTGTATGAATATTGATAACTCTCACAGAAATTCCGTCTTTTTCTAACATTTCTGCCGCCTCAAGAGATTCCGATACAGGAAGCCCCGTAGCGATAATTGTCACATCTTTACCTTCTTTTAAAGTAATACCTTTTCCTAATTCAAATTTGTATTCTGTATTGTCGTTGATAACAGGAACTGCCAACCTTCCAAAGCGGAGATATACCGGTCCTTCATGTTCATAAGCCGCTTTTACTGCCGCTCTTGCCTCCACATCATCCGAAGGGTTGATAACAACCATTCCCGGAATTGTTCTCATTAAAGCAATATCTTCATTACACTGGTGTGTCGCTCCGTCTTCCCCTACGGAAATTCCGGCATGAGTTGCACCAATTTTTACATTTAATTTCGGATACCCTACAGAGTTACGAATCTGTTCAAAAGCACGTCCTGCTGCAAACATGGCAAATGAACTCGCAAACGGAACCATTCCTGTTGCCGCAAGTCCTGCTGCCACACCAACCATATTACATTCTGCGATACCACAGTCAATATGACGTTCAGGGAAAACATTTTTAAACATTGCTGTTTTTGTTGCTGCCGCTAAATCTGCGTCAAGCACTACGATATCCTCATGTTGTTTCCCTAATTCCACTAAAGCATTGCCATAACTTTCTCTCGTTGCGATTTTCTTTACATCTGACATAATGCTTCACCTACTTTCTCTAAATCTGCCATAGCAACTGCATATTGTTCTTCATTTGGAGCAGCACCATGCCATGAAGCCTGATTTTCCATAAAGGAAACGTCTTTTCCTTTGATTGTTTTTGCAATAATGGCTGTCGGCTGACCTTTTGTTGCTCTCGCTTCTTTGAACGCAGCGTCAAGAGCATCAAAATCATGTCCATCCACATTGATTACATGGAAATTAAATGCTTCAAACTTTTTATCAATCGGATATGGAGAGTTGACTTCATCAATCGAACCATCAATCTGAAGGTTATTGTTATCCACGATAACAACTAAATTATCTAAGTTGTGATGTGCCGCAAGCATTGCCGCTTCCCAAACTTGACCTTCCTGAATTTCTCCGTCACCCAACAGTGTATATACTCTATAATCTTTCTTTCTCAGTTTCCCCGAAATCGCCATACCTACTGCTGCCGAAATACCCTGTCCTAGAGAACCGCTTGACATATCTACTCCCGGAATATGCTTCATATCTGGGTGTCCCTGTAAATATGAACCAACTTTTCTCAATGTAGTTAAATCTTCTACCGGAAAAAATCCTCTATTTGCCAACGCCGCATAGTATCCCGGTGCCGTATGCCCTTTTGATAGCACAAAACGATCCCTGTCATCTTTCTTCGGATCGGCAGGATCAATATTCATCTCTTCAAAAAATAAATATGTGTAAATGTCCGCCGCAGATAACGATCCGCCCGGATGTCCCGACTTAGCATTAAATACCGCCGTCACCGCACCTTTACGAACTTCATTAGCAACTTTCATCAATTCTAATTTGTTCATTAGACTTGCCTCCTGTTTTCTTTCTTTTCTACCCTATTCTATCCTACTTTGCTGTAAGACGCAACTCCTATTCTCCAACGTTATAATTCTGTTCTTCCTTCTAACGCTCTAAGCAATGTCACCTCGTCAATATATTCCAGATCCCCACCAACAGGAACTCCGCTTGCAATTCGGCTTACCTTAATACCTGTAGGTTTAATCAATTTACTTATATACATCGCTGTCGTTTCCCCTTCAAGACTGGAATTTGTCGCAATAATCACTTCGTCCACATCACCTTGTAAACGTTCCATAAGTTCTTTTAATTTAATATCCCCTGGTCCGATTCCAAGCATTGGAGAAATCGCACCGTGAAGTACATGATAAACTCCGCGATATTTTCCGGTTTTTTCATAGGCAACCAAATCTCTCGTTGTTTCCACAACCATAATCGTCTTCTCATCACGACTGCTGTCACTACAAATAGGACATACTTCCCTGTCCGTCAGCGTATAACATTTTGAACAGTAGCGAACATTGTTTCTCGCCTCTACCATGGCATTCGCCATTTGTTCTACCTGTTCTTTCGGCATATGAATAATATGAAATGCCAAACGTTGCGCAGATTTCGCTCCTATTCCGGGAAGTCTTGAAAGTTCCTCTATCAATTTGCTTATCTGACTGCTATAATAATCCATTTCTATTTCCCCTAAATTAGAATGGCATTCCTCCGCCTAATCCGCCTGTAAGTTTTGCCATTGCGGATGAAGATTCCTCATCAACTTTACGAAGTGCTTCATTTGTCGCTGCCATAATTAAATCTTCCAACATTTCTATATCATCCGGATCAACTACTTCTTCCTGTAATTTCACTTTCGTAACCGTTCTTGTTCCTGATACAGTCACCTCTACAGCACCACCACCCGCAGTTGCCGTAAATTCTTTTGATTCCATTTCCTTTGCCTGCTCTTCCATCTGACGCTGCATTTTCTGAGCCTGTTTCATTAAATTCGCCATATTCCCAGGCATTCCTCCCGGAAATCCTCCACGTTTTGCCATATTAAAATCCTCCTTAATCTTCTATTGTAATGTCCATATGCACTACTTGTTCTATATCCACAAAACTTTCCTCAAATCTACGTCCTTCTTCCACTTGACGCACTTCTATCGTAATCGCTTTGCCGATTCTGTTTTCAATCAATTCCGTTAATTCCTGTTTGTGCTGTTCCTGTCTGACAAAATCTGCCGACAATTCATCCGGCAGAATAACAAGTAATTTATCCTCGCCTCCAAGGCTTAATCTTGCATTTTTCAAATATCCTTTTAAAAGCCCCGAAGTTTCATTGACAATTGAACGAAAATTTTTCACAACTTCTTTTACATCTTCCGGAATCGCTTTTTCCAACACCGGTTTCACCATCGGTTCTCTTTTCGTTTCAACTACTTCTCTGACAACCTGTATCTCTCCCGCCTGTTCCACTTTCTCCTCCACGGCACGAATACGGTCAAGCAGTGTATCCTGATTTGTTTCCATAGCAGGTTTGCACAATTTAATCAACGTTACTTCCAATAAAATACGTTTCTGCACTGCATACTTTATTTGATTAGATAAATCCGAAAAAATTCGAATATAGCGAAGAAGCACATCAACTTCTATCATTTCCGCCTCTTCTTGCAACTGCTGCAAGTTCTCTGTAGAAACGTCCAAAACCTCTTCCATATTATCAGAAGTTTTCGCCAAAAGCAGATTTCTCAAATACCATGTAAAGTCATTTACCATTTGTGTCAGTTCGCGTCCCTGCATAACAAGTTCTTCCACACTCTTTAGTACGGCAGAAACATCCCTTCTTAATATCTGACGGAGAAGCCTGCTAAACACATCTGTATCCACTGCCCCCAGCACTTCCAGCACATGATCATAAGTCAACTTCTGTCCCAGATAAAAAGCGATACACTGATCCAAAAGACTGAGTGCATCTCGCATAGAACCATCCGCCATTTTCGCCACATAGCGAATTGCCTTTTCCTCCACATCCACTTTTTCTTCTAACATCAGTTCCCTCAGCCTGTCAGCAATCGTATCAATACTAATTCTTTTAAAATCATATCGCTGACATCTCGACAAAATGGTTATCGGAATTTTATGTGCCTCTGTAGTCGCCAAAATAAAAATAACATATTCCGGCGGTTCTTCCAAGGTCTTTAACAGTGCATTAAACGCTCCTATAGAAAGCATATGCACCTCGTCAATAATATAAACTTTATATTTCCCCTCGGTTGGTCTGTACGCCACTTCTTCACGAATTTCTCGAATATTGTCTACACCATTATTGGACGCCGCATCTATCTCAATCACATTCATGGACGCTCCCGAAGTAATGGCACGACACATTTCACACTCACCACAAGGACTTCCGTCTACCGTATGCTGACAATTCACTGCCTTTGCAAAAATTTTGGCTATTGTCGTCTTACCCGTTCCTCTTGTCCCACAAAAAAGATAGGCGTGACCAATACGATCTGCTTTTATCTGATTTTTCAAAGTCGTCACAATATGATCCTGTCCTTTAACATCATCAAACTCGCTCGGACGAAATTTACGATATAATGCTGTATATGACATATATCCTCTCTCCTTCTATGCTGACGCAAAAATTGTCTGCTTGACACTTCATTATAGCACGAATACAGGAACACAAACAAGATTTTTAATTTCCATTTTGTCCGTGTCATTCTGCAAAAAATGTTCTATAATAGAATAGAATGAAAAAGAAGGAGGATTTAATATGGAGAGAAATGATACCTGCTGGTGTGGCAGTGGTAAAAAATATAAAAAATGCCATATGTTTATTGATGAGAAAATTGCTTTACTGGAAGAACAGGGGCATATCGTGCCGACCCGCGATATATTGAAAACTCCCGAGCAGATTGAAGGAATTAAAAAAAGCGCTGAATTAAATACTGCCGTATTGGACCATGTTGCAAAACATATTCACGCAGGAATGAGTACTGCTGAAATTGATAAACTCGTATATGACTATACAACCGAACACGGCGGAATCCCTGCCCCTCTCGGCTACGAGGGTTTCCCAAAAAGTGTCTGCACATCATTAAATAATGAAATCTGTCACGGAATCCCTGATGAAAATATTATCCTTGAAGAAGGAGATATTATTAATGTAGACGTATCTACAATTTTAAATGGTTATTTTTCTGACGCTTCCAGAATGTTTACTATTGGAAAAATTTCTGAAAGAGCAGAAAAAATCGTTCAAGTTACAGAAGAATGTGTAGAAAGAGGTCTGGCAATGGCAAAACCTTGGGGACATTTAGGCGACATTGCAGATGCAATCAACTCTCACGCACAGGCTAACGGCTATTCCGTTGTAGAGGATATTGGAGGACACGGAATTGGTCTTGAATTTCACGAAGAGCCTTTTGTCAGTTACGTTACACCAAAAGGAAGTGAAATGGTACTCGTTCCGGGCATGATTTTCACTATTGAACCGATGATTAATGAAGGAAGTCCTGATTTCTTTGTCGACGAGGATAATGGTTGGACCGTTTACACGGAAGATGACGGTCTGTCCGCTCAGATTGAATATATGGTATTAATTACTGAAAACGGCGCCGAGGTGCTGACGAAATAAAATTGTGGGGCGTATCGTTTGATACGCCCCACAGTCTATAATAAGAATATTTATAGTAGTTTTCCGGTCTTTATTGTCAACGCTATCTGCAAAATCCACCCAACAAACAATGCAAGAAATGAAATAAACGTTGAAATTTTCCTGTTTTCTTTCCACCCACGAAACTCGTCAAGTATTATCTTTAGCAAGAGAATTAGAAGAAGAATATTAATCGCTATCCAATTACGGACTATACCAATTCCAATAACAATATAGATTATAACATCAATGATATAAGGTAAATATTTTTTTACATTTTTCATAACAATCCACCTCGCTTCTGTATGAAACTTTTGCTTTAATAAGGGACAACTTTCACGCCACTAAGTCCCCAATCATACAGATCTATTCCTTGGATTTTGTGTTCAAAATGTGTCCACTTAAATGTCATTGTCACTTGAAAACCATTATTCCCTATAAATGCGTTTGCAATTCCAATAGCTCCTGCAACTATGGCAACCGTACCAGCACCTCTAGCTATAGTTTTTCCCACTGCTTTCACTGCTGCTTGACCGGCTAATTCCCCTAGTTTTGTCAACGCATTTCCTTTTAATATATCTCCAACTTTACCAATACCAGCCAATTGAGCATTTGTGATTTTAACTTTAACTGTTTTTGTTTCGCCTACTTTATGACCTCCCGTTCCCCCTTGATGAGAAGGGATAGAACGAGTACTGAATTGTTCAAGATAATACGTACTTTCTTCAACAAAAAGAGTAATAATATTTCCGTTTTCATCAACCACATCTAAGTAGTACTCTTTTGACTCATCTGGCGTTTTTTACACCGAACCATCCACTGCTAATGCAAACGGACAAAAGGAAAAACATAAGGCAAAAACCAATAAAAAAGTAACAAGTTTTTTCAAATTCTTTTTCCTAGTAATATCTCCTTTCATTTTACCGTTTTATAAAGTTAGACTTATTTTATATGGTCACCCCAGTAATTGCAAGAAAATATTTTTTATAAATTGTATTCTTTTAAAACAATCCGTATTTTGTTTATATTCTATGAACAAATGCTTATCTTTTCCTTAAGAAGTGTTTCAATTTATCTGATAATAGACAAAATTTAAGGGCATACCAAAATTGATACGCCCATTTTCACTAAAAATATTTCTCAAACTTTTTATATGTTTCTTTTGGAGTCCGATACAGTTCGTCATCTATTTTAATTTTATCCGGATTATAAAAATACAGTGTCTTTAACATGATTTCTTTTTCCACCTCAAACTGTATCTCCATATGATAAATCGAACCCTTAATGCTATCATTGTCCACTTTCTTATATGATATATTTTTCAACTCCTCCAGCAATGTTTCGGAGTCATCCTCACCTAAAACAATATATTCTTGCCCGCGTGTTATTATTTCCTCATCAGCCATTGAGATTTGAACAAGATTATCTTTGTTCACATCTTCTAATGGGCTTACCTCTTTTTTACAGGAAATAGTAGAAAAGGATAATGCCGTTACAAATAACAGAATACTCATTTTCTTAACCATACCGTCAACTCCTTACTCTACAAAACATATCGCTTAGTTGATTATAGTATAGCATATTCTCTATTTTTACACAGCAAAAAAGCGGGTGATGGGAATCGAACCCACGTATCTAGCTTGGAAGGCTAGTGTTCTACCATTGAACTACACCCGCATAATAAATCTTATTCAACTATGCCCAGAGCCGGAATCGAACCAGCGACACGAGGATTTTCAGTCCTCTGCTCTACCGACTGAGCTATCTGGGCTTATGCCATTTGATAACTTATCTCTGACACGTTTAATATCATATCAGATATATAAAATATTGTCAAGAACTTTTTTCATAATTATTCAACTTTTTCATTACTCCACCATAAAGCAAAAGGACATGGTTCACACGCCATGCCCTTATCACTTTACGCCATTAATTCATCTGCCATTTTTTCCATAACTTCCACTGTGTCGTCATTCATCACGGATTTGATTGTCACTACCGTATCGCAGATTGTCATTTCTTTCAACCCTTCAAACACTGCTTTCATCTGTTTTGCCGCTGTCGGCGCCCACGAACCATTTTCCATAAGTGCTACTTTACGTTTCTGGAAATTTTTCGCTCTTAAATGTGCTAAAAAGTCTTCCATACACGGAAATATTCCATTATCATAAGTCGCTGAAGCCACAACCAATTTGTCATATTTGAATGCATCTTCAAGCGCCTCTGACATATCACCTCTCGCCAAATCTATCACATCAATTTTTTTCACACCCTTTTCACAAAGGATTTCCGCCATTTTTTTCGCTGCCGCCGCAGTATTTCCATGAATAGAAGCGTACGCAATCAAAACGCCTTCTTCTTCCGGCTCATAACTGCTCCATGTATTATATTTATCAATATAATATCCTAAATTTTCTTTTAAAATCGGACCATGAAGAGGACAAATCATTTCAATATCCAGTGTTGCCGCTTTCTTTAAAAGCGCCTGTACCTGCATACCATATTTTCCTACAATATTAAAATAATAACGTCTGGCTTCACAAGCCCATTCTTCGTCTACATCTAACGCTCCGAATTTTCCAAATCCATCTGCTGAAAAGAGAATTTTCTCTGACTGTTCATAAGTAACCATAACTTCCGGCCAGTGTACCATTGGAGCCATAAAAAACTGTAATGTATGATTTCCAATATTTAAAGTGTCGCCTTCCTTTACAACAACTTTTCTTCCTTCTAAATCTACATTAAAAAACTGTAGAATCATATTGAATGTTTTTGCGTTTCCAACCACCTGCATATTCGGATATTTTTCAATTAATCTCTGTACATTCGCCGCATGGTCCGGTTCCATATGAGATACAACTAAATAATCTACCGTTCTTCCATTCAAAACTTCTTCCAAATTAGCAAGCCACTCTTCTGTCGCCCTTGCATCTACCGTATCCATAACCGTTACTTTTTCATCAAGAATGACATATGAGTTATAGGAAACTCCATTTGGAATCACATACTGACTTTCAAACAAATCTAACGTCTTATCATCTACACCTATATACTTAACTGTATCTGTGATCTTCATCTCTTTCATCTCTTTCTCCTCAATTATCTTCTCTTTCACTCTATACTACTTCTTACTCTCGGTACATTATACCGCAGTTCTCTACAATTTCCTAGTCTGTTTTTCTAAAAATGCACTTTTACATATACATTCAAAAAGAAAGAGAGAAACCTTTGTATCTCAAAGATTTCTCTCCCGCTTCTTTTTACTGCCGCAGACCGGAATCGAACCGGTACGGGAGTATAAGTCCCGCAGGATTTTAAGTCCTGTGCGTCTGCCTGTTCCGCCACTGCGGCATATATAAATAAGAAATTTGGAATGGATGGAGAAGGATTCGAACCTTCGAAGGCGGTGCCAACAGATTTACAGTCTGCCCCCTTTGGCCACTCGGGAATCCATCCATACATCTCAACAATAATTATTTATACCATATCCCAATAAAAAAAGCAAGAAAAACTTATAATTATTTAAAAATAGGACGCCATAAGACGCCCTATAATTTAAAATTCCATTGTTTTCATTACGAGTGCCGAATGCTTTCCCATATTAACAACAATTTCACCGTTTTTCACAATGATTTCCTCATATTCTGTTGTATAATCATCATCATAAGTGTACATCAATCTTCTCATCCGACTTTGTTCCGGAACGCCGGCACGCCATACCGGAACAACCACTTCCGCACGCTCACTTCTATTATTTATCACGACGACAAACTGCTTTTCATCACTAAATCTGGCATATGCCAAAATATGTTCATCACCGTGTAACAATAAAATCGAACCACTCTTAAATTCTTCATATTTCTTATGGATACGTATCATTTCTTTATGAAAAGAAATCAATGACTTATCCTCAAATCCCCAAGGATACGTTCGTCTGTTATCCGGATCGGTAAATCCACATACCCCTGCTTCATCACCATAATAAACAGTCGGCGCACCAATCCAAGTCATCTGCATTGTGACGGCAATTCTGAAAACAGCCTTACTCACATATTCTTCCGCCGCTTCCGGACCAAGCCGCGCCGCTCGCCCAACCATATGATTTGTTCTCGTCAAAAAACGGGAATGGTCATGATTGGAAAGTTCATTCATCGCAACAAGACTTGACGGTGTAAACATTTTAGACATATGATATTTCATCGTTTCAATAAAATGATCTGCATTTCCCCAAAGTTCATGTCGTTCCTCATCACTGTGCTTTTCCATACCGGTTAAAAACCATGTAATCGGTTCCATAAAAGCATCATAATTCATCACCGTATCCCACTCATCACCCAAAAGCCATTCTCCCGGATCACCATAATGCTCCGCAATAATAACAGCATTCGGGTTTGCTTCTTTAACGGCATTACGGAACTTTTTCCAAAATTCATGATTATACTCGTTACTGTAACCTAAGTCCGCGGCAACATCCAATCTCCAACCATCTACATTGTACGGAGGAGAAACCCATTTTCTTGCAATATTTAATATATATTCTTCCAATTTTGGAGAATCTTCATAATTTAATTTAGGAAGGGTATCGTGTCCCCACCAGCCTTCGTAACGGCTATTATACGGCCAGTCGGAGTCATTATTTGCATCAAAATGAAAAAATTCCCTGTAGGGACTGTCCTTTGAAACATATGCCCCCTTTTCATATCCCTGTTGTCTCTCATAAATATGCTCTCTGTCCAGCCATTTATTAAAAGAACCGCAGTGATTAAATACGCCATCTAAAATCACTTTCATTCCTCGCCGATGAATCTCTTCAACTAACTGAGCAAAAAAGCGATTGCTCGCCTCTAAATTCTCCTTGTCTGTCGTTCTTACCTGATACTTTGTCGCATGAACATTATTTTTAGCACGCTCTCCAATTAAATCTCCGCCGTCTTTTACAATTACCGCATAGTGCGGATCAATATAATCGTAATCCTGTATATCATATTTATGATTAGAAGGAGAAACAAATATCGGATTAAAATAAATAGCCTCAATACCCAAATCCTGAAGATAGTCTAATTTATCCATAACCCCTTTTAAATCTCCGCCGTAAAAATCACGCACATCCATTTCTCTCGGATAACGGTTCCAATCCGTCACCTTTTGGGACGGTTCTCCTATATACAAATATTCTCTTGTTTCCACATCATTTGTTTTATCACCGTTACAAAACCGATCAACAAAAATCTGATACATTACCGCTCCCTTCGCCCAGTCAGGTGTAGAAAATCCCGGTACAACGGCAAAGGAATAAGAATGAATCAGGTCTTTACAAACTCCGTATGTATTATAGTAGCAATAATCATCTTTACTCTTTATCTCAAAATAATAATAAAAAATCTCACTGCCCAATTGTTTTTCAACCGTATAATAATCAAAGTTCCCTTTTGTTCCTGTCTTTGTCATCGGCAATCTTTCTTTTCCGGATACAAGCCATACCTTTTCCACATCATCTTTAGCTGTGCGAAAACGTATAGTAATCCGGCCATTTACCGACGGGTCGGGAGGCCAAACATAACTCCCCGTCCCATCACTAAATAACGCCTGTCTATTCATAGAAGCACTCCTTCTCTAACTCTCAGAAACCGTTTCTTCAAACAACGCCTCAAATTCCTCTCTTGTAATTTTTTCTTTTTCAAGCAGAGCCTCGGCACACGCATGAAGTACAGACTGATATTCCTCAATAATTGATTTCGCTTTCGCATAACATTCATCAATAATACGTTTCACTTCTCTGTCAATCTGACCTGCAACTTCCTCACCGTATCCTCTTGACGTATGTGCAAAATCACGCCCCACAAACACTTCATCACTATCATTATCATAATTAATCAGGCCAAGCGCCTCTGACATACCAAATTTTGTTACCATCGATTTCGCCATGGCTGTCGCCTGCTTAATATCCTGAGATGCCCCCGTTGTAATATCATCAAAAATAATTTCTTCCGCAATTCGTCCACCGAGTGATACCGTAATATCCTGCAGCATCTGTCCTTTTGTATTAAACATTTCATCTTTTTCAGGAAGAGGCATTGTATAACCTGCAGCCCCCGTTCCTGTTGGAATAATAGACACACTGTAAACAGGTCCTACATCCGGAAGAACATGGAATAAAATCGCATGTCCTGCCTCGTGATATGCTGTAATCTTCTTTTCTTTCTCGGAAATAATACGGCTCTTCTTCTCCGCCCCGATACCGACTTTTACAAACGCTTTGCGAATATCATCCTGTTTTACATAAACCCTGTCTTCTTTCGCCGCATTGATTGCCGCTTCATTTAACAGATTTTCCAAATCCGCTCCGGTAAAGCCCGCTGTTGTCTGCGCAATCTGTAATAAATCCACATCATCACCCAGCGGTTTCCCTTTTGCGTGTACACGGAGAATTTCCTCTCTTCCTTTTACATCAGGTCTTCCAACCATAACTTTTCTGTCAAATCGTCCCGGTCTTAAAATCGCCGGATCAAGAATATCTACACGGTTTGTGGCAGACATTACAATAATGCCTTCATTCACACCAAAACCGTCCATCTCAACAAGAAGTTGGTTCAGAGTCTGCTCTCTCTCATCATGACCGCCACCCATTCCTGTTCCACGCTTTCTCGCAACCGCATCAATCTCATCTATAAAAATGATACATGGTGCATTCTTTTTCGCTTCTTCAAACAGATCTCTCACTCGGGAAGCGCCGACACCGACAAACATTTCCACAAAGTCTGAACCGGAAATGGTGAAAAACGGAACACCCGCTTCCCCTGCAACTGCTTTTGCAAGAAGTGTCTTACCCGTTCCCGGAGGGCCTACGAGAAGTACTCCTTTCGGAATCCTTGCTCCGACTTGAATATATTTCTTCGGCTCTTTTAAAAAGTCCACAATTTCTTCCAAGTCTTCTTTTTCTTCCTGAAGTCCCGCTACCTGCGAAAACGTAATCTTTCTATCTTTGTCCGTACTCATTTTTGCACGGCTCTTTCCGAAATTCATCGCTTTCGCACCTGCACCTCCGCTTGCCTGACGATTCATCATCATAAACAGGAATAAAATAAGTCCTACGGATACAAGCGTTGAAAATCCTGTCGTTACAAACCAACTGTCCTTCGGAACATCATTTACATAATAGTCTACTTTTTCTTTTTCCAAGAACTTTTCAACTTCTTTTACATCCGATACATTAAACGTTTCTTTCCTGTCATCTTTTAAAACCGCTTCCACTTGCCCGGTTGGAATTGCTTTATTTTGCTTAATTGTAACGGTTTTCACATCATCTTCCCGAACAGCAGACTTAAATTCACTGTAGGTATAGGCTGTTTCGCCCTGCGGAGTATCGTTCAATAACCACCACATTCCTAAAAACATCACAATTAAGAAGATGAAGGGAAAACCACTTACACCTCTGCTTTTACCATTATTCAATTTCCTAATACCCCTTTCTACTCGACACCTTCCACTACGCCGATGTATGGTAGATTTCTATATTTCTGTGCATAATCAAGTCCATATCCAACTACAAATTCATCCGGAATTTCAAATCCCACATAGTCTACTTTTACATCTCTTACACGACGATCCGGTTTGTCAAGCAATGTACATAATCCCATACTCTTTGGTCCTCTCTTCTTGAGAATCTCCAACAAGTATGACAATGTTCTTCCTGAATCAATAATATCTTCCACAACAATAACATCTTTTCCTTCCAATGTTTCGTCCAAATCTTTTGCGATTTTCACTACTCCGCTTGAAGATGTTCCGTCACCATAACTGCTTACGCTCATAAAGTCCATAGATACAGGAACTGTAATTCTCTTAGCCAGTTCGCACATGAAAAATACTCCGCCTTTTAATACACAGATTAAATGTACCTCTTTTCCGGCATAATCTTCACTGATTTTCTTTCCTAACGCTTCAATTCTCTCATTTACTTCTTCTTCTGAAATTAACACTTTAATCTTTTCTGCCATTATCTTCTTCTCCTTTGTCTATTGTGATTTTCAATATATGTTTTGTATTCTTACCTATTTGATACGCACATCCTTTTCTATATCCGAAAATCCATAAAATATGATTTCCATCCGCCAGAAGAAGAATGTTATCCCTCTCCTCTTTCGGAATCTTCTCATTGATAAAATAGGATTTTAATTTCTGCCTTGTTCCCTTTTCATTAATAGTAATATAGTCACCCGCAGCCCTCGTCCGTATCGTTATAGTACTGTTCATTATATCATAATCAAAGCACTTCGTGTAGGGGTTTTCTATCTCAACTCTTTCTATTTCCCCCACATCCTTTATTTCATAAAAAATGTGCCATCCCCCTATCCGTCTGTTGTTACTCTTCCATAAATCCAACTTTACTTTTTCCTGTTGTATTTTCTGCTCCTTTTCCTTTACATGCATCAGACATACCCCCTCATAACATCGGTATGCACATATGCCATAAGGAAGCGAAATTTCTCTTCCCACCTGATTGTCCATTAATTTACGGACTTCCTCTATATGCACGGCATGGATATCTTTTTCCCTTTCCGCCATAGAAACAATCGCTTTTTTTATAATTAACCCACAAAAAACAGAAGAAACTTTTTCATATTCTTCTTTCAAAATAATTCTCTTCTTTTCCTCTGTCGAAACAACACGGTTATATAATTTTTCTGTTTCCTCTTCCATATAATCCTGAAGTTCCCATATTCTCTCCATTGTTTCTGAAAAATGTGCCACTGTCTTTGCATTTACACCCTGTTCCAAAATCCGTATCACATGATTACGCACACGGTTTCTTGTGTAATCATCAGAAAGATTCGTTTCATCTGTGCAATAAGAAATACATTTGCTTCTCAAGTATTCCTCAATCTCTTTTCTCTCAAGACAGAGAAGCGGACGAATTCTGTTATCTTTTACCGGACGCATTCCTCCAAGTCCTGCCAAGCCGCTACCCCTTGCAAGATTCATCAGAAGCGTTTCCGCATTATCATTTTTATGATGCGCCAATGCGATTTTTGTCCCATGATACTTTTGCAAAGTTTTTTCAAAAGCCTCACGCCTTACATTTCTTCCCGCCTCCTCTAATGATTCTTTCCTTTTCTTTGCAATTAATTCCACATTTTCCCGATAAACTTCGCAGATGAGATGATATTTTTCGCAAAGTTCCCTCACATATTTCTCATCATTTTCTGCATTTTCGCCGCGTAAAAGGTGATTTACATGGACAACAATTATCTCAAATTCTATATTCTTTTGTAATTCCAGCAAAATAAAAAGAAGGCATACCGAGTCCGCACCCCCTGATACGCCTACAATAACTTTATCCTCTTTATGAAGCATTTCCCACTTTGATACAAATTTCGCAACTTTTTCTATCATTACATTCAGTCCTTTTATCCTTTGATATACATTTCCACTATATAGAATTCCCTTTTAAAATGCAACCTTTTCATTTCCATTATAAACTCCAAAATCCCACAACCAACACAGTCATATCGTCCAACGGTTCTTCCCCCGTCCATTCCAACACCTGCTCTAAAATATGATGTGCCATTTCTTTCGGATTATTTTTATTTGTTCCGCTTATAATTGTTTCCATGAGCAAATCCTGTTCTCCCACCGGAAATGCATCCAGTACACCATCCGTAACCATAATAACAAAATCACCGTTTTCCAAACGTTTCTTTGTTGTTTCAATTTCCAAATATTGTACAACTCCTATCGGAAGGCTTGTGGAACTAATTCTTTCTACTTTGTTGCCACGTTTTATATAAGTTGTCGATGCACCCACTTTTACAAATTCACATTTTCCGTTATACAAATCAAAGACACTCATATCTATCGTAGAAAACCTTATTTCTTCTCTACCCATAACAAGCGCTGTATTCATCATTTGGATAGCAGTTTCTTTCGGGAAACCTGCAATCAACAATTCTTCCAACATTTCCACAACCATTGCACTTTCCTGAAATGCTTTTTCCCCGGAACCCATACCGTCTGACAAAACGACACCATGTTTTCCACCGGGCAGTTCCATCATGGAAAAGTTATCCCCAGAAATCTTGTCACATCCTTTTCCAATTTTCGCAACTCCTTGTAAAGTATGATACTTAGGACCTTCCATGGCAACAATCGTACAATATTCCTGCCCCACTAAAAACCTCTCTCCCTCCGGCAAAACCATTTTCCTGCCCACTATTTTTGATAAATTCCACACAAGTTCTTTTGTCGTTACACACTGACCTTTCTTTGAACGGACAGTTAAGTGTATTTCATATTTTCCCTCAGGAGTAATCAAAAAAACACTGCTCAACAGACGCACATCTATTTTTTTCAACTGGGTCTGTATTCTTTTTTCCAAAGCCTCGTCCGAAAAAATGCTGGCATTTAATTCGCGTGTTGCGTGCTGAATCATATGTGCAAAAGAATCCAGTTGAATGGCACATCCCTGTCTGCTCTGTGCCAGTTTATTATTCCAAGCCAACGTCTTTTTCACCCCCTGAAATGTATCGAGAGTTTCCCTCAAAAATCTCGGCGCCTGTATACATCGTTTCTGTAACTTTCTTTTTATTTCCGTGTTTAATTCAACACCATATTCTTCCACCGCAGAAAGAATTTCATATACCATCTGATATGTAGAAATAGAATTTTCTCCCATACACCACTCTCTGTTTTCGCAATCCTTACAGACATTTTCATCCACCTCAGCGAAAATCTCCTCCATTTCTGCCTGTGTCAGCGACTCTCGCTTTTCTTCCAAATGTAAAAATGTATTCGATAAATGCCTAAGTGAACTTGCAAATTTATCTATCTGTGTTACATACGGATTATCCACATTTACTTTACTCATTTTCTCTCTCCTTTTTTAATTAGTTTTGCTATATAGGAACAAAATTTCCTATATAGCAAAAATAAATATCCACCCGC
>NZ_BAAHSI010000007.1:0-63215 GCF_054601575.1 Faecalimonas canis
ACTAAAGTCCATAATAAAAGAAAAAGGAAAGTGTCCGTCTTTTGAAACACTTTCCTTTTTCTTTATTATTTTACAATTACTTTTCGGAAATTTTTCTTTCCTCTTCTTAAGACAACACCTTCTCCGCTTAAATCATCCAGTGTATATTCTTTCTTAATATCTTCCACTTTTTCTCCGTCTACGGCAACACCGCCCTGCTGCACCGCACGTCTTGCTTCCGATTTAGATGGTACTAACCCACTTTTTACAAGCATTGTTAAAATGTCGATATTTCCGTCAACAAAATCTCCTTCCTCTAATTCTGCTGTAGGCATATTTGCAGCCGCACCGCTTGTGAAGAGTTCTCTTGAACTTTCTTGTGCTTTTATCGCTTCTTCCTCACCATGTACAAGTTTTGTCAATTCAAACGCAAGAATTTCTTTTGCTTTATTTAGCTGGCTTCCTTCCCATTTATCCATTTCATCAATTTCTTCTAACGGAAGGAATGTAAGCATACGAATACATTTTAATACATCGTTGTCCGCAACATTTCTCCAGTACTGGTAAAATTCAAATGGAGATGTCTTATTCGGGTCTAACCAAACAGCACCTGACTGTGTTTTACCCATTTTCTTTCCTTCTGAATTTAATAACAACGTAATTGTCATTGCACTTGCATCTTTACCAAGTTTACGGCGGATTAATTCTGTACCTGCAAGCATATTACTCCACTGGTCATCTCCCCCAAACTGTAAATTACAACCATAATTCTGGTACAATGCGTAGAAATCGTACGCTTGCATAATCATGTAGTTAAATTCAAGGAAACTTAATCCTTTTTCCATACGCTGTTTGTAACACTCAGCAGTAAGCATACGATTTACAGAAAAATGCGGTCCTACTTCACGGAGTAAATCAACATAATTTAATCCAAGTAACCAATCTGCGTTATTTACCATCAATGCTTTTCCTTCTGAGAAATCAATGAATTTGCTCATCTGTTCTTTGAAGCAGTCACAGTTGTGCTGAATTTGTTCCGGAGTCATCATGGAACGCATATCGCTTCTTCCTGAAGGATCACCAATATACCCTGTTCCTCCTCCAATCAAAGCAATCGGTTTATTACCTGCCATCTGCAAACGTTTCATTAAGCAAAGCGCCATGAAATGTCCTACATGAAGACTATCTGCTGTAGGGTCAAATCCGATGTAAAATGTTGCTTTTCCTTCATTAATTAAATTACTGATTAACTCTTCATCTGTTACCTGTGCAATTAATCCTCTTGCTTTCAATTCATCATAAATTTTCATTTTCCTATCTCCTCTAATCTTTATATTATGCGGGACAGGTTTTCACTTCTATATAAATAAAAAACTCGCCCCTTATTACTAAAGGGCGAGTATATCTCGCGGTACCACCTTAATTCACATTCAACTCACATTGAATGCCTCAGCAAGTATCTATCAATACTTTCAGCACGATAACGAGTGCCACTCCGTTACAGCCTACTAACATTCGTATTCGGTGTACTGCTCCAAGATGTATTCATAACTGATAGTCCATGCGCCTCTCAGCATCCGGCTGCTCTCTGTATGGCATTTTCAATTACTACTTTTTCTTTTCTTCGCTTTCATTATATATTTGAAATGGTAACGTATTCACTTAATTTTGTCAAGTGCGGTTTCCTTATTAACCGTTTAAAATAACTTCTTTTAAAGATAAATCTTTGTTTAACAATACAACATTACCGACTTTTCCCGCTTTGATTGAACCGTATTTGTCATCCAAACCAACACTTTTTGCCGGATTAATTGTAGCAGCCGCAACTGCTGTTTCTAATGGAATATCCATTTGCTGTACTGCAACTCTCACACAATCCATTAAGTTTGTAACAGAACCTGCCAGAGCACCGTCAGAAACAAGAGTAGCCACATTTCCTTCTACCTTTACTGCCTGACCGCCAAGCGTATATTCACCGTCTTCAAGACCTGTGGCACGCATACTGTCACTGATTAAAACCACTCTGTCTTTAAACATATCAAATGTCGTTCTGACAACTGATGGATGAATATGAACACCGTCTGTAATCAATTCTACAAAACAATGACTACTGTCATGTGCCGCACCGATAACTCCCGGTGCACGATGTGTAAATGCAGGCATCGCGTTATATAAATGTGTCGCATGGTCTGCACCTAAATCATATCCTTTTTTTGCAGTATCATAATCTGCTAATGTATGTGCAAAAGAAATATGTACTTCGTCTTTCAACTCTTCGATAAATTCCATTGCTCCTTCCACTTCAGGTGCAATGTCAACAAGACGATACAATCCGTTTGCCGCTTCCTGCAATCTATGGAACATTTCTACATCAGGTTTTACAATATGTGTTCCTGCCTGAGCACCCTTTTTCCCCGGTGAAATAAAAGGTCCTTCCATGTTAATTCCCGCAAGAACAGCGCCTTCTTCATTTTTATATGCTCCCGCTGTCTTAGAAATACTCATTAATTCTTCTTCAGATAATGTCATTGTTGCAGGAACGATTGTTGTAATTCCCTGTGATGCCTCATATTTGGCAATCTCACGGATTGCTTCCTCTGTTCCGTCACAGAAATCGTGTCCTACTGCACCGTGAAAATGTACGTCAACGAGTCCCGGAATAGCATATCCTCCCTGCCCGTCTATCACTTCGTCCTGATTTGACGCAACATCCTGAAAAACACCGTTTTCAATGATAATTTCTCCCGGTTCAAATTTTCCTTCTTCCGTAAATACCTGTACATTTTTAATAATCATTGTCTTCACCTCTATTGAGCAACTTTAGAATATGCTGCTTCATCACAAACAATTGTTACATCAGGATGCATCTGTAAGATTGATGCAGGTACTTCAGGAGTAACCGGTCCGAAAAATGCTTTCTTAACGATTTCTGCTTTATCCTCACCGCTCACTACAACAACGATTTTCTTAGCACTCATAATTGTTCCAATTCCCATTGTGTATGCCTGTCTTGGAACATCATCTGCTGATGCAAAGAAACGTTTATTTGCTTCAATTGTGCTTTCCTGTAAATCTACACAGTGTGTAACTTTATCAAACTGTGGTGCAGGTTCGTTAAATCCGATATGTCCGTTATGTCCAAGTCCTAATAACTGTAAATCTACCCCTCCAAGAGAAGCGATTAATTCTTCATAACGTGCACATTCTTTTTCA
Source organism: Faecalimonas canis (assembly GCF_054601575.1). Classification (NCBI taxonomy): domain Bacteria; kingdom Bacillati; phylum Bacillota; class Clostridia; order Lachnospirales; family Lachnospiraceae; genus Faecalimonas; species Faecalimonas canis. Next base: position 3,193 of record NZ_BAAHSI010000007.1, read on the forward strand.
GCATCCGGTTCCATACCGTTTGGTACATTTGTGTTTGCTTTGTCAATGTTAATGTGATTGAAGAAATTATCATTCATAAAGTAATAATAACTCTGGTCATTATCTCTTGGAAGTCCTTTATATTCATCAAGGTTTACTGATTTTACCTGAGAAAAATCAAGATCTCCTTCTTCATATCTTTTAATTAATTCTTTATATGTACCGATTGGTGAAGAACCTGTTGCAAGTCCGAGAACACAATTTGGTTTCATAATAACCTGTGCTCCAATAATATTTGCTGCCTTTCTGCTCATTTCATCATAATCTTTTGCTTTACAAATTTTCATGTCTGTTTCTTCCTTTCTACTATGCTAACTTATAACATTATTGAGTATCAGATAATACTTCTTATATATTATCACGTTATATAAAGATTTTGTAGATTATTTAACCATTTCGTTATCTTTTTTTATTTTATACTGATATATTTTGTATTCTTATAACTTTAATTTGGCAAATGCGTCTGCAAATGCAGTGTTGACCGGCTCTTCTTTCTGCTGTTTCAAATAACGCTGCACATCCTTTTTGCTGACTCCTGCTCCCTCTTTTTCTCTTCTCGCTTTAAATGCAGACATTTTTTCCCTATGTCCGCATACACATACGAACTGCTCCTCGTCACCCTTTTTAATAATTTCCATTTTCTTGTGACAATTCGGGCATCTCGCATTAGAAAGTCTTGCAATCACTTCTTTATGTCCGCATTCTCTGTCCTGACAAACAAGCATTCTTGTATTTTTCCCATTTACTGCCAACATCGGCTTATTACATTTCGGACATTTCTTTGTCGTCACATTATCGTGTCGGAAATTTCCTTCTCCGTGTTTGATTTCTTCTACAATATCTTCCGTATACGCTTCAATCTCTGTCATAAAAGTTTCTTTTGCCATTCTTCCTTCGGCAATACGTGAAAGTTTTCTCTCCCAGTCCGCTGTCAGTTCAGGTTTTTTTAATTCTTTTGGGACAAGTGATAACAACTGTTTTCCTTTTGAAGTAAGATAGATTTCTTTCCCTTTCAGTTCCATAAGAAATGTATTGAAAAGTTTATCAATAATATCCGCTCTTGTAGCCACTGTACCAAGACCGCCTTTTTCCATCGCTGCTAATAACGCTGCTTCGGTAAACCTTGCAGGTGGCTTTGTCTTTCCTTCCGTAGTTGATACCTTTTCGATTGTAAATACATTTTCTTTATCTATCTGTGGTAAAGACTGTTCCGCTAAATCTTCTTCTTTCTCTTCCTCATACTCATATACTGCCTTCCAGCCAACTTGCTGAATTGTCTTTCCTTTTGCCACAAATGTTTCTTTGTCCACTTTTCCTTTTAGCGTTGTCTGCTCATAAATAAACGGCGGATAGAGAACGCTCAAAAATCTTCTCACAACTAAATCATAAATTTTTCTTTCTTCGTTCGTCATATGCTCTAACTGTACATACTGTTCTGTCGGAATAATCGCGTGATGGTCGCTCACTTTTTTATCATCGACAAAAGATTTATTCGTCTGAAGCGGTTTCATCAAAAGACTTCCCGCAAGTTTTTTATATGGTCCGACACCACAGGCACGAAGTCTGTCTTTAATCGTATCCACAATATCCGCTCCTATATATTTTGAATCTGTTCGCGGATACGTCAAAACCTTGTGGTTTTCATAAAGTCTTTGCATAATGTTCAGCGTTTCCTTTGCCGAAAATCCAAATCGTTTGTTTGCATCTCTCTGTAATTCCGTCAAATCATATAGTCCCGGTGCAAATGATTTCTTCGCTGCTTTTTCTACCTTTTCCACTTGAAGTCGTCCGCTTTTCACCGCATTTTCCAATTCTTCTATTCTTTCTTTAGAAAATGTACGGTAACTTCCCGATTTTGTATCCTGCCATGTCCATTTAATTTTCCCTGCCTGAACTGCCAACCCGTAATACGCCTGCGGTTTAAATGTTTTGATTTCCTCTTCCCTCTTGGCAATCATCGCAAGAGTCGGCGTTTGTACACGCCCACATGAAAGTTGGGCATTATATTTACAAGTCAATGCACGGGTAGCATTAATACCCACAAGCCAATCCGCTTCTGCACGGGAAACTGCCGCCATATATAAATCATTATATTTTCTTCCATCTGAGAGGTGTGCAAATCCGTCTTGAATTGCTCTATCTGTTACAGAGGAAATCCATAGACGTTGAATTGGTTTATGGCAGTTCGCTTTCGCTAAAATCCATCTCGCAACAAGTTCACCTTCTCTTCCCGCATCTGTGGCAATGATAATCTTATCCACATCTTTTCTGAACAACTGAGTTTTCACCGCATTATACTGCTTTGCCGTTTTTTTAATAACAACCAGTTCCATTTTCTTCGGCATCATCGGAAGAACATCCATTTTCCACTCTTTAAACTTCTTATCATATCCTTCCGGATCTGCAAGGGTTACCAAATGTCCCAGCGCCCAAGTCACAATATATTTTTCGCCTTCAATTGCGCCCGAAATATTCTTTTTACAATGTAAAACTCTCGCAATATCTCTTGCTACTGATGGCTTTTCTGCAATAACTAATGATTTCATTTCTTTTTTCCTATCCTTTAATTTTTAGTAACATCTCTTTCATTTTCTTTTTTGCTTCCTGAAAATTTTTGTCATCAGGATTGATTTGCAGCACATAGTTCACCTTTCCAAGCAATTGCTTTAAATAAAGAACTTCTTCTTTCTCAGAAAGATTTCTTCTCTGCAAGTGGCCTTTCACTCCATATTTTTCACAGTAATATATTTCCTGCCGAATTGACCTTTTATACGATTTAGAAATATTTGTACCTTCATTTACTACAATCCCCGTAACCGTCTGTCTTTGATATTGTTTCAGCACTCTTGTTTTTTCTTCATTAAGCAAAAATCCCATCTTTCCCAAAAAACTTCTCACCTTATGTTTAACTTCTTTCACTTCAAAATCTCCCGAGAATGTCATGTCATCACTGTATCTTGTATAGGCAATTTTCCGCTCCCCACACCATTTTCCTATATATTCATCAAAAGAATACATAACCAGATTAGAAATCATCGGCGAAGTAACTGCTCCCTGCGGAAGATAATCGTTATAACAACAAAGATGTGCCAGCATTGTCCGTATGGACGCCGGAAAATATTTTTCTGGAAATGCTTTTTGGTAAACCATAAGATATGTAATATTCTCAAAAAAGTCTTCTATATCTAATTTCAAAAGAATCTCTGCGTGACTGTGCGGAAGAGCATTTTCCACTATCCCCATACCTTTTATATAGGCTTTTGCATAGGGCGATACCTTTCTCTCCGCCAAAACATTCTGCAAAATATTTTTCTGTATCCTTCCAAGAAGTGCATCAGGAACAAGGAGTTTTCGCCTACCTCCTTTTTTCTTCGGAATATAGGCTGTATGATAATGAACTTCCGCATGATTGCTGACTGCAAATAATGTCTGTATCTCTTTTCCTTCTTTACACTGAAGACCATCTGTCAGATGAAAAGAACGAATCGCCTCTTCATCTGTGCAATATCTCCACACTCTGTACCCCTTCTTCCTATAAAAAAAGCAGAAACAATACAATACATCGATACCGGAAGTGCGAAGATGTACCGAGGGTCGCAAAGTCGACCGATGCACACGGATGTGTGCAATAGTACTTCGCAGCATCTTCCCGTTTCATGTTTCTCTTTTCCATACCGGACAGCGACTCGCTCCCCTGCTGAAACGGATTTCATCCTTTCAGTTCTGCTATTGTTTCTGCTTAATTTCCTAATTATATCTGATTTCCATTAACATCAATGCGTGAGGCGGTGCTGTTACCCCTGCTGCCTTTCTGTTTTTCGCCTCCAAAATTTCTTTGACCTGTTCCGGCTGATAAAATCCTCTTCCCACTCTAATAAGTGTTCCAACAATAATACGAACCATGTTATAAAGAAAACCATTCCCACTGATCCGAATGGTAATCTCATCACCATTTTTCAAAATCTCTAATTCTTTCACTGTGCGAACCGTACTATCCACATCTGTCTTAATATTACAGAAACTGGCAAAATCATGTTCACCTACCAGATACGCTGCACCTTCTCGCATCTTATCTATATCTAGTTCATATGAAACAAAATAATTTGTTAAACGCTTTGTCGGAATTGGAATTCTCGTATTGACAATATGATACTCATATGTCTTTTCACAATTACAATATCTCGGATGAAAATCCGAAACTACCTCTTCTGATTTTACTACTACAATGTCTTCGGGCAAAATACGGTTCACCGCCATTGCTATCCTATCCGCCGGAATCGTCGTTTCCGTATCAAACACTGCTACATTTCCCATGGCGTGTACACCGGAATCTGTTCGGCTCGCCCCAATCACCACAACATTTTCACCGGTCAGTTTACTTAAGGCTTTATTTATTACTTCTTCTATTGTAATCCCATTTGGCTGAATTTGCCAGCCACAATAATTCGTGCCGTCATAGGCAATCGTCAACTTCACTCTTTTCATATTTTACCTCTATTCTAAAAAAGGGACGGGGTATTTCTTAATTGGGGACGTAGCAAAACTCAATTTTACTACGTCCCCAATTAACTAAAATATCCACACCCGGAAGGAGATATAGCGTCCTACCAGAACCATAACAACTATATATAGTATTGTTACCGCATAAGTAATGTAATCTCTTTTTTTATATACAAGCGGTTTCATTTTTGTTCTTCCTTCTCCACCCTGATAACACCTTGCCTCCATTGCCATTGCCAGATCATTTGCCCTGCGAAATGCTGATACAAACAGTGGAACGAGTATCGGAATCATATTTTTTGCCTTCTGAATAATGTTTCCGTTTTCCAAATCCGCTCCCCTTGCAATCTGTGCTTTCATAATTTTGTCTGTTTCTTCAAGTAAAATCGGAATAAAACGGAGTGCAATGGACATCATCATAGCGATTTCATGTACCGGCACTTTGATTTTGTTAAATGGTTTCAGCAGCCGCTCAATTCCGTCCGTCAATTCATTTGGTGTTGTTGTCAGTGTCATCAATGATGAACCGACAATAAGATAAATAAGACGTATCGCCATATATACCGCTGTGCGAAGTCCTTCATCCGTAATTTTTAAAATCCAAAAAGATACAAGAACCTCTCCCTGATTTGTCAAAAACAGATTGAATAAAACCGTAATCATTAATAAAATCACGATGGGTTTAAGACCTTTTGTAATAAATTTAAACGGTACTTTCGATAATTTTATTACCGTAAACAAAAATACCGTGCAAAGTACATATCCTAACACACTTTTAAATAGGAAAAGTGAAATGAGGTAAAATAGCGTACACATGATTTTTACTCTTGGGTCGAGTCTATGTACAATGCTGTTCGTCGGATAATATTGTCCTATTGTTATATCTCTAATCATAATGCTTTCATTATCTCCTCTACCGCTTCCTCAATTGTCGTTACCTCTGTGCTTACCTCAAAACCTTTATCTTTTAACGCATTCATCACATAAGTGACCTGAGGCGCTGATAAGCCTATCTGTTCCAATTCTTTATAGTGGGAAAATACTTCTTTTGGTGTTCCGTCAAACATTTTTTCACCTTTATTCATAACGATAAGCCTCTCCACATATTTTGCGATGTCTTCCATACTATGAGATACGAGAACTACCGTCATATCACCTTGACGATGTAATTGTGCAATCTGATCTAAAATCTCATCTCTTCCTTTTGGATCAAGTCCCGCGGTTGGTTCATCTAAAACAAGAACTTTTGGGTGCATCGCCAAAACACCTGCGATTGCCACTCGTCTTTTCTGTCCTCCTGATAAATCAAACGGCGATTGCCCATAATATTTTTCCGGAAATCCTACCGCCTCCAATGCTTCTTTCGCCCGCTTTTCACACTCTTCCTTTGAAAGTCCCTGATTTTTCGGTCCAAAACAAACATCAGTCAACACATCCACTTCAAATAACTGATGTTCAGGATATTGGAAAACAAGTCCGACTTCATTTCTAAGATTTCTCATAGAATATCCATCTGCATATACATCCTCGCCATTAAAATAAAATTTTCCGTCCGTAGCCCTGATTAATCCGTTCAAATGTTGAATTAACGTAGATTTTCCCGAACCTGTATGTCCGATAACCCCCACAAACTGTCCGTGAGGAATTTCCAGCGAAACGTCCTTTAACGCCTGTTTGCGATACGCCGTTCCCTCTCCGTATATATAATTGATATGCTCTAATTTAATTGACATAATGCCTCCACTAACTCTTCTGTCTTAAGAATATCCTTCGGAAGTTTTACTCCTTTTTTTCTTAATTCATGTGCCAACATAGTTACTTGAGGAACATCTAACCTATATTTTTTCAACTCGTCTACCTGTGAAAATATTTCTCTCGGCGTCCCATCCATGACAATGCGTCCCTGCTCCATAACAAACACTCTGTCCGCCCCGATAACTTCTTCCATATAATGCGTAATGAGAATGACAGTCACCTTTTCTCTTTTACGAAGTTCCTCTACTGTATGCAAAACTTCCTTTCTTCCGATTGGGTCAAGCATAGCCGTAGGTTCGTCCAGTACGATACATTTCGGACACATGGCAATTACGCCTGCGATTGCAACACGTTGTTTTTGTCCACCTGACAATTTATTCGGTGAATGATGACGATACTCTGTCATACCGACTGCATGAAGACTCTTATCCACACGTTGCCATATTTCCTCTGTAGGAACTCCCAAATTTTCAGGTCCAAATCCCACATCTTCTTCCACAACCGTTCCGATAATCTGATTATCCGGATTTTGAAATACCATTCCTGCCGATTGTCTAATTTCCCAAAGTTTTTCTAAATCCTTTGTATCCTTTCCGTCAACCCACATTGTTCCTTCTGTAGATGTCAAAATGGCATTAATATGTTTTGCCAATGTAGATTTCCCCGAGCCGTTGTGTCCCAAAATCGCAATAAACTGTCCCTCTTCTATATTTAAGTTCACGCCGTCAATGGCACGGTGTTTTCCCACAACATTTCCCATCTCATCTAATTTATCATATTCAAACACAAGGTGTTCTGTTTTTATCATACTCATACGCAAACCTCTTTTCGTCTTGTCACTGTGTGTTATTGTACTTCATCTCACTTTAATTTGCAACAACCTGCTCTTTCCTTCTCCCTTCACGATTTACAATTATAATTCCCGCACATACGCACAGCAATGCAATTATATTCTTTACGGAAAAAATTTCTTCCCCTAAGAAAATACCTGACAACAACACACCAAAAATTGGAATACTAAATCCAAAAATTGCAACTTTGCCAACCGGATTATATTTCAATAATACTGTCCACAAACTAAATGCAACCGTAGAAAGCAACGCCATATAAAATAATAATAAAGTAGATTTTACAGTAAAGTTTGTAATGTTTCCACCTGCAAACATACCGATAAACGTCAATACCGCCCCGCCAAATAACAGTTGATATGCCGTTAAGGTCATCGGTTTTTCCCTATGTGAAATCAATTTCAATGTCACCGAACTTGTACCGTAAGCAATAGAACAAAGCATAACCATTCCTTCTCCCTGAAGAGAAAACCCACTTCCCCACGCTCCCGGCGACAAATTAATAAAAATAACCCCGGCAAATCCTACAATACAACCGAGTGCCTTTCTCCAAGTCATTTTCTCTGCCGGAATAAGCATTGACGCAACAATAATCGCAATAAAGCCGTTTGATGCATTGATAACAGAGCCTTTTGCGCCCGATGTATTTGCCATTCCTATATAAAAGAAAAGATATTGTATCGTTGTCTGCAGCATTCCCTGTGCAAATACATAAGGAACAGATGATTTCTTCAAACAGACAAAACGTTTCTCATATACACACGCCAGCAAAAGCGTTAAAACACCTGCTAACAAAAATCTGTATCCTGCAAATAAAATCTGACTTCCCACCGTCTTAATTTCAAATAATTCATACCCTATCTTTACTGCCGGAAATGCACTTCCCCAAAGTGCACAGCAAATAAGTGCCAAAATCGCAACGACACTTGTCTTTCTCATTGTTTTTTCCATTTTCTCACACTCCATTTTTTCATTTCTCTATTGTAACGAAGTTTCTCCCATTCGTAAAGTAAAAACCGTGCGTTGACAAAATATTTCTCCCACATTACAATAGGATATAACATTATTTTTTCAGAAGAAAGGAAGTAATCAAATGGCAAATCCAATCGTAACATTTGAAATGGAGAACGGAGATATAATTAAAGCAGAATTATATCCTGAAATTGCTCCAAATACAGTAAATAACTTTGTATCTCTTGTAAATTCCGGATATTATGACGGATTAATTTTCCACCGTGTTATTCGCGGTTTTATGATTCAGGGCGGTTGTCCTGACGGAACAGGAATGGGTGGTCCTGGATACACAATTAAGGGAGAATTTAATCAGAACGGATTTACAAATCATTTAAAACATGAACCGGGCGTACTTTCTATGGCTCGTGCAATGCACCCTGATTCTGCAGGTTCACAATTCTTTATCATGCACGAAACTTCTCCTCACTTAGACGGCTCTTACGCAGCATTCGGTAAAGTGACAGAAGGAATGGATATTGTAAATAAAATTGCGGAAACAGCAACAGATTACAATGATAGACCATTAGAAACACAGCGAATGAAAACAGTAACTGTAGAAACATTCGGAGAAAATTATCCTGAACCGAATAAAATGTAATATAAGGCGGCAAGTTTGCCGCCTTTTTTAGAAATTGGAGATACTATGCTTGTTTACTTAGAAATGCTTGAAACACCGGAGGAAAAACTAAAATTTGAACAGTTATATTTCCTCTACAGAGATAAAATGTATGCTGTCGCCTTTAAGATTCTACATAATGAAAATGATGCAGAGGACATTGTCCACGAGTCGTTCAAGACGATTATTGAAAATTTTGAAAAAATAAATGATATTTCCTGTCACAAAACATGGAACTACATTGTTACTATTGTAAAGAACAAATCATTTACACTTTATCAGAAGAAAAAACACCATGAAACCTCCTCCTATGAGGACTGGACTGAGGTGGAAATGAACTTTACACCGGAAGAGGTAACGGAGAAACGAGAAGTCGCAGAAATTCTTGCAGAATTAATTTGCAGCTTACCCTTTCCTTATAAGGAAGTTTTATACTTGCAATACTACAATGCACTTTCCGGTGAGGAAATCGCTAAATTTATCGATAAAACACCTGCCCACGTTCGCAAAATCTCCCAGCGGGCAAAGGCAATGTTGAAAGAGGAATTATTAAAAAGGGGGATTCAAAGTGAATGATAAATTATTAAAAGATGCCGTAAAAATTGCTGTTGAAAAAGATTACCAAAAGGAAGTAACTGATTTTTCGGACAAAGATATTCATACTTTTTCCCCTGCGTTTGAGGAGAAAATGCAACCATTATTACAGTCAAAATCTCCTGTCAGATACCGCAAACGTCTGAAATTCCGTTATCTGCTTGTGGCTGTCCTCATTCTTCTTTTTAGCGGAATGACCGTTCTCGCCAACCCTGATGTTCGGGAACGCATTGGGAAATATTTTGAACAGTTATTTGATGACCATACAGATGTATCATTGGACGTTCCCGAAAATCATAAGGAAAAAGAGTTTGTGAAAGTGAAACCGACTTATATTCCGGAAGGGTACACACAGATAGAAAAAACATATACTAAACAAACACAGGAATACATTCTATCTTTCGTAAATGAAAACGGGGATACCTTACACTACACCCAATCCCTTCCAGAGCAATGGGAAAATTCTCCTAATTCAATCACCTCTGATGGAGTACCAGCCAAAACATTAGATATTGGTGGTTTTCCCGGTTATTTACTTTCTGATGAACACGGAGTATATTCTCTTATTTATATTACTGATAATTATATTTTCTATGTAGGTGGAAAAATAAACGCAGAAGAATTAATTAAAATGATACAAAGTCTACAAAAAGAATAAATCACTTGTAATAAAGGAGGCATTTTATGAAACTATCTCTAAAAACTTACAAACCTTTAGTATTCATTTGGGAAATTATGTGTATACTGTCTTGGTGTAAAGCCCTTTTCCTGCCTGCCGAGATTGAGTACAACTACAGCAGTGTATTTTTCGCACTTAATTTCGTCTATTGCGTTTACAGTATTGTTTTGATTTGGTTGATGCCTAAAAATTTTACAGTTTCTTCCAAGCAAAAAATTGCTGCCGGAATACTTATGCTCGGATTGATTATTAGCATTTTTTTCTAAATCTAAAATTTTTCGACTTTTTCTAAATCAGGGAGATGCTATATTTCCCCCCTAAATAATGTATAAATTGTAAATTTTGTGCTTTTTGATACAATATATGGGTAAAATGCTTGAGCTTTTCGATAAAAATTGCTATAATATATACAAATAAGAATTATTTTCTTAACTTTTGAGGTATTTTTATGGAAATTGAGAAAATGAACGAACAGCAGATTATTGAATATCTCAGGTCTAAATCCGCATCTTCGAAAGCTCTTGGAGTGGCGAAAAGCCGCACAGTAGAAGACTTTTTCATTGAGCATAACATCACCATCAGATGTCCTAAATGTTTATCCCCGAAGAAGGTTAAAAACGGCACAAACGATAGCGGTATCACCCGATATAAGTGCAAGGATTGTGGCAAAGGATACTCAATCGTCACAAATACTATCTTTGAAGGCAGTTCCTATTCCGTTGATGAAGTTATCAATGCTGTCCATGCGGTTCTGAATGGCGATACTACCGTCTATATGTCCGAGAACACCAAAAGCACTACTCAGAGCACCAGCGTTGCTTGGCTCCTGATGCAGAAAATCAGACACACCTTGGCTGATATGCCTATGCCTCATTTATCTGGCATCGTTCAGGTAGATGAAAAGTATGTCCGTGAGGCTCAGAAGGGTTCTCGCTCTCTGGTGTCCTACCTTGACCCCACACAGAGCAGACGAGCAAGAAAGCACAATTACCGCTCCGAGTGTGGCATCTTCGGTCCTGAGTTCGTCAATGTCCTCTGTGCCGTAGATGAACACGGTCACTATTGGGCTAAATGTGTCTGCTTGGGTCCTATGGATTGCGACATCCTTGACCGTGAACTGAGAAGCAATCTCATAAATGTCAGCTATCTATGTTCCGACAACTACGGTGCATATTCCGAGTTTAGCAAGAAGCACAGTTTTAAACATTATGTGGTTCCGTCCAAGTATTTACAGGTTCGTAAGGCTCGTGGTTATGTGGATGCAGATGATGTCTATCATACTTTAACACAAGAGGAGTACGACAAGAACGAGGGTATCAACCAGCAACTCTATAAGGAGAAAATTTACCCCTATGTTGAGAACTCTGGCAGAGACCTCTCGTTCCACGAACTGACCCAGATTAAGAACAAGTTCGGTTTGACGGTCAATGGTGTAAACAGCTTCCACAGCGACATCCAAAGGCTCCTGAATGCCGTTCAAGGCATCTCCAGTGAGTATGTGGCAGCTTATATCGGCTCTTTCGTGTATATCAAGAACTACAAGAGCAAGAACCACATTCGCTCCTTCAATAAGAAGGATGCAGGTAATGTCCTTGCTGAGATGGTTGAATACACCATCAAGAAAAAGTGGTCTCCCACCCTTGCAGACATTAGTGGTCAGAGCATTAACAGACTGCCTCGCCCTTCCAAGAGAACGATTACAGAGGCAAGAAAGCGTATGAAGTCAGCACGAAGCGTGATTGTGGAACCTAAAGCCCACGCTGGTGATGGCAACGCTTATGAAGGTGAAAGCACCGACATTATCTTCAATCACAGCAAGTTCTTCCGCAGTATCGGCACTACAAGGCTTAACGAGCTTGCCAAACTATACGGAGTATACGACAGAAAAGAAACCAAGGCAGACCGTATTCGTCGGTTGTCGGACCTGCCAGAGGCTGACGATATCATCTTCAACGAGATTGCGATTGAGCGATATGGCTCTGTTGAAGATATGAAGAACGCATTTAACAAACTTCCTGAGAAAAGGAAGCGTGGTAGACCGAAGAAAGCATCTTGATTGTAAGATTGTTCTTTTTCCGTCTATATTGATAGTGTAAATAAGGAGTACAGGGGAATTGATTTTCCCCTACACTCCGAATATAATAAGTATTAGACAAACTTGAATTTGACAAAGGAGTGTGATTGTATGAAAAAAATGATATTGGGAGTAGCATGGCAGATATTAGGATTTCTTGGTGCGATTATTATCTTATGCTTTGCAGCACCGCATAAATGGGACTATATGGGGATAACTGGCATTTTAGGTAGTTTGCTGGGATTGGAATTGATAGTCCCTCTTATTGTATGCGTTGTCTTATTTGTTCTGGGAGCAGTTATATGTTTCAATGAAATAACCTCAAAAGATAAGTAATCAAGTTTTAATTTGTCGAATAGAAGCAGGGTTTTCGGACCCTGCTTTTTTCGTGGCAAAAGGAAAAATAGAAGTCAAACACACTGAAGTTATTCTTGTTTTGGTTTCACAATGGCGAAAATCTTATAAAGTGCTTATATTACGGGGTAAACTGCCATCCCCGAATTTAGAAAAAGTCGAAATTTTTTAAAATATTTTGTCACATTTTCCTCCTTGGATTGTTACTAATTATATAAAACAATTCAAGGAGGATTTTTCTATGAAAAAGAATAAACAATTCACCATTCCTTAAGGTTTGCTTAACTTTTGGAAATAACTTCCATACGCATTGACAATACAGTGAACACCTAATACACTGAACTTACTAAAGGAGGGTTAGCTATGATAATACCTAATAAAACTTTTCGTTTTTTAAGAATTATTGCAATTATAATGACGTTTATCTTTTGGGCAAATATGCTATTTGTTCCTGATGAAATTTTAGTCACGTATAATACCGGCTTTTTTATATTTGACATTATATATTTCATACTGGCTTTTATTGCTTCATATTTTGAACCAAAAGATTATCATGTACCTAAAATCGAAAAACTAATTGGATTTATTATGATTATTGTAATTATGATAAAACTTCTCTTTTTTTCATAACGAATATCAGGGAGGGAATACCTTGACGTTAAAACAAAAATCTCGACTGTGTTTTATTCTTCTAATCATCAATGGTTGTGGTATTTTCATCAACGTTTTCGCACAGAATATTTTCCCACCCGATATATGTCTGATATGGTTTAGCATTTTCAGCATAGTGTTTTTATTTTCTTATGTGCTGCCTCTCTTTCTTTTACGGTGTCCATACTGTAAAAAGACTGTCTTACCATGCCAATGGAATTTAAAGACTTATTATTGTAGCAACTGTGGAAACAAAATTTCTTCCACATTGAATTAATCATTTAAACATTTAAAGGAGGGAACATTTATGATGGATTTTTTTAATGATGTACTATTTGATTTGATTATGTTTGCAAAGTCACTTCCTGCATTTTTAATTACAATAATCGTATTATACTTTGTGATTAAATTCGCTGTTAAGAAAGGGCTACAAGAATACCAAGACTCTTTAGCAAAGAAAAATAAAAACAACTAGACCTTTTAATCGAAACTTTACAGGAGGATTTGCCTATGACTCTATCAACAAAGCAATTTAATGTTTTAAAAGTCATTTGGTTTATGATGACCTTTGTTCTCGCATACATGATGTTTGCTTTACCTAAAGGAGTGAATCATAGCACATCAACTTCTGTATTTGATACGGCACAGTTCATCTTCACCTGTATCCTTATCAAATTAAGACCGAAAGACTATGATTTTTCACTTGTGGAAAAGGGACTTGTTATTTTCATTATCATTACAATGATTATTTCTCTTTTTTAACTTTTAATTTTGTTTACTCTAACTAAAAGAAGGGGGAATTTTATGTTTATATCCATTATACTTATTTTTCTAAACTTTGCATTGTTTTTCAAAAGCCTTTGGAATTGGTTCGCTCTTACAGGTATCGACTCCAACATGATTTCCTTATTCGCTTTGTTATGGTGTATTATTATCGCTGTTGTTCCTGCTGCCTACTGTTCTGAGCGGGAAAAACAATATTTAGAGGCTTCTGTCAACCGTAAAAAACAGATACTTATTCTCTGTATATTTGCCTTTATCGTTGCCGGACTTTATATGTAAATTGGCAACCAAGACAAAAACGACTTTTATATCGTAGAATATGGCGTATGAGAATAAATTAGGAGGGGAAATCCCCTCCTTTATCGTTGTATAAATACATATTTTTTCTCATTTGACATACTTTCTTCAAATTCATAATCATTCCAATCAAACGCTTTAATCTGTTCCGGCTTATCAATTCTGTTTTGCACAATAAACCGTACCATCTGTCCTCTTGCCATTTTTGCCGAAGTCGTAATTGTACGCAGTTTCCCTTTATGATAAGTCAGAAATTCTACATCAATAAACCGGTCATGTTTTGCATATTTCCGAATAGTCTTTGCATACTCCTCCGATGCCAAGTTTAACACAACCTGATTTTCTCTATAAACTTCTCCGTACAGCAAATCTCCCCAAAACTGATACAAACTCTTGTCATCTATTTTCAATTTACATTGCATTTCTAAGCGATACGGTAAAATTTCATCTAACGGTCTGACTGCTCCATAGCAGGCACTCAAAATACGCAAATGCATATTGATAAACGCCATTTCCTTTGTCGAAAATGTTTCCGCATCTATATTTTTAAACACAAGACCGTCATAAGTTAAAATCGCAGGTGTTCCTTCCTTCTGTAAATCAAAATTTTGTATGTCCATAAACGTCTGTATTGCCAATTTTTCATTGATTTTCATTAATGTTTCCAATTCATAAGGCTGATATTTCTTTAGCTCTTTTATAATTTCTTCCGTTTCTTCGGGAAATGCAACTTTGCTCAGTAATAAATCATCTCTTTTTCGTATTTTCATATTTTTTGCAGGTGAAATAATTGTCAGCATTTTTCTTCTCCTTTTCTGTGACATTATTATACTGTTTTTACCATATATTTGTCAAAAAATAAACGTTTCTTGTCCCTATTATCTAATTATGATATACTAAGAAAAACGTACTGATTACAAAGGATTACACCTGCGTAAGAAGGCATGACATTTCAATCTCAAGGGGATTTTCTACCCTTTTTTATGTGTGCCTTCCGGCACTTTTCTTTTGTAATCCCACTGTAAAAGGAGGCTTTATGAATACAAGAATTGCACTTATCGGCATTATTGTTGAGAGTAATGAGCCTGTAGGTGAACTCAATCGGCTATTAAGCGAACATAGTCAATACATTATCGGACGTATGGGGATTCCTTATCGAGAAAAAAATATTTCCATTATCAGCATAGCAATTGACGCTCCAAACGATATTATCAGTTCACTTTCTGGAAAACTCGGAATGCTTTCCGGCATTAATACAAAAACAACTTATGCAAAAACATCAGTTTAAGAGGAATTTATGAAACAACTTATTCAAAAATTAAAAGACACACAGACATTGACAAAAGACGAGTGGATAACCCTTATCGACCATCGCACACCCGAACTGGCAAAATATCTTTTTTCACAAGCACGGGAAATACAAAAACTTTATTATGGAAACAAAATATATATTCGGGGGCTAATTGAATTTACAAACATTTGTAAGAATGATTGTTTTTACTGTGGCATTCGCAAAAGTAATCAAAATGCCTGTCGATACCGATTAACAAAAGAGGATATTTTAGAATGTTGTCAAATCGGCTATTCACTTGGATTTCGTACATTTGTCCTACAGGGTGGTGAGGACGGCTACTTCACTGATGAAAAAATGATGGATATGATTTCTTCCATAAAATCCGCTTATCCGGATTGTGCCATTACTCTGTCTATTGGGGAAAAATCTTATGACAGTTATAAGGCATTTTTTGAAGCAGGCGCTGACCGCTATCTGCTTCGGCACGAAACATATGCTGCAGGGCATTATGGAAAATTGCACCCTCATACGCTCAGTGCCAAAAATCGTCAACAATGTCTGTGGAATTTAAAAGACATCGGCTATCAGGTTGGAACAGGTTTTATGGTCGGTTCACCTTATCAGACCACTGAAAATTTAGCGGAAGATATGCTGTTTTTAAAAACATTAAATCCTCAAATGGTTGGCATCGGACCATTTATCCCCCACCACGATACGCCATTTAAAAGTTTTCCACAGGGAAGTTTAGAACTTACCCTGTTTATGCTGGCACTTATCCGCCTTATGTTACCTAAAGTACTTCTTCCCTCTACAACTGCTTTGGGGACAATCGCACCTGACGGACGGGAACAGGGAATACTCGCAGGAGCAAATGTCGTGATGCCAAATCTTTCACCTAAAAGTGTACGGAAAAACTATCTGCTCTACGATAACAAAATCTGTACAGATAGTGAGGCTGCCGAGGGAATTGAACAACTAAAAACACAACTCCGAACAATCGGATACGAAATCAGCGTTTCCAGAGGGGATTCGCTTAGCTAACTGCTAAAAGGGAGGTAATTACCATGTACAATATTTTATCAGAAAAACCGGAAGAATTTATTAATCACGAAGAAATTCTCGATACACTGGAGTTCGCCGAAAAAAACAAACATAATGCGGAACTCATCGACCATATTATCGAAAAAGCAAAACTTCGCAAAGGTCTTACACATCGCGAAGCATTAGTCTTATTAGATTGCAATATTGAGGAAAAAAATCAAGAAATTTATGCTTTGGCAGAACAAATAAAAAAAGATTTTTATGGAAACCGTATCGTTATGTTTGCCCCGCTTTACCTTTCCAACTATTGTGTAAACGGTTGTACATATTGTCCTTATCACATGAAAAATAAACATATTGCCAGAAAAAAACTAACGCAGGAAGAAATCCGAAAGGAAGTAATTGCCCTTCAGGATATGGGACATAAACGTCTGGCATTGGAAACCGGCGAAGACCCTGTAAATTCACCGATTGAATATGTACTGGAATCCATTAAAACCATTTATAGTATCAAACATAAAAACGGTGCAATCCGCCGTGTAAATGTAAATATTGCCGCAACCACAGTAGAAAATTACCGTAAATTGAAAGAGGCCGGAATCGGCACTTATATTCTCTTTCAGGAAACATATCACAAAGAAAGTTATCTCCAGTTGCACCCGACCGGACCGAAACATGATTACGATTACCACACCACTGCTATGGACAGAGCAATGCAAGGCGGTATTGACGATGTTGGAATTGGAGTTCTTTTCGGTTTGGATAAATACCGTTACGAACTTGCAGGTCTTTTGATGCACGCAGAACATTTGGAAGCAGTTTTCGGAGTTGGTCCACATACTATCAGCGTTCCTCGTCTTCGCCATGCCGACGATATTGATGCTGATTCATTCGATAATGGTATTGACGACGATACTTTTGCCAAAATTGTTGCCTGTATCCGAATTGCTGTACCATATACGGGAATGATTATTTCCACAAGAGAAAGTAAAGCGTGTCGTGAACGTGTACTGCATTTAGGTGTATCTCAGATTAGCGGCGGTTCTAAAACAAGCGTAGGCGGTTACGCTGAACCTGAACCTGAAGATAATAAATCTGAACAGTTTGATGTAAGTGATACAAGAACTCTGGACGAAGTGGTAAAATGGCTTATGGATTTGGGGTATATCCCAAGTTTCTGTACTGCCTGCTACCGTGAAGGACGAACCGGAGATAGATTTATGTCACTTTGTAAAAGCGGACAAATTCAAAACTGCTGTCAGCCAAACGCATTGATGACGTTAAAAGAATATCTCATGGACTATGCTTCCGAAGCAACAAAAAAAGTCGGAGAGAAAGTAATACAAGAGGAAATCAATCACATCCCAAATGAAAAAGTTCGTCAAATTGTTATTGAAAATTTAAAAGAAATTGAAAATGAAAATCGAAGAGATTTTAGATTTTAGGAGGAAATACATGAGTTTAAATAACACTCCTTCAGCCAGCCGAATACACATCGGTATTTTCGGCAGAAGAAACTGTGGAAAATCCAGTTTAATCAACGCATTAACCGGTCAGACACTTTCCATTGTATCCGACACAAAAGGGACAACAACCGATCCCGTCTTAAAATCAATGGAACTTCTTCCCATAGGTCCCGTCGTATTTATCGACACCGCCGGACTAGATGATGAAGGAGAACTTGGACAATTACGAATTGCGAAGACATACCAAATGTTGAATAAAACCGACATCGCCCTGCTTGTTATAGATAGCTCTGTGGGTATGACTGCGGAAGATAAGAATATTTTAGAAAAAATTCAACAGAAGCAAATTCCATATCTGATTGTGCAAAACAAATGCGATTTAACGGAAAAACTTTCAATTGAACTAGCAGAAAATAATATAGAGGTCAGTGCAGAAACGGGGTTTCATATACCGGAATTAAAAGAAAAAATAACTTCCCTCATTCCGAATAGTGTCAATCAAAGACCGATTGTTCGAGATTTACTCTCACCGAATGACTTTGTTGTTCTCGTTGTACCGATTGACTCTTCCGCACCGAAAGGACGGTTAATTCTACCGCAACAACAGACGATTCGGGATATTTTGGACGCCAATGCTGTTTCTATTGTTATCAAGGATACAGAATTAAAAGAAACGCTTAAAAACTTAGGAAAGACACCCCGACTTGTTATCACAGACAGTCAGGCATTTAAACAGGTCGCAAAAATTGTTCCCGAACATATTTTACTGACTTCTTTCTCTATTTTGTTTGCCAGATATAAGGGAAATTTAGATATAGTAACTCAAGGAGCATCTGCCATTGACCTGTTAAAAGATGGCGATACCGTACTGATTTCCGAAGGTTGTACTCACCATCGTCAATGTGGAGATATTGGTACTGTAAAATTACCGAATTTATTGAAAAAATATACGCAAAAAAATTTACATTTTGCCTTTACAAGCGGGAAGGAATTTCCTTCAGATTTAAAGAAATATAATCTGATTATCCACTGCGGTGGCTGTATGTTAAATGAACGTGAAATGAAATATCGACTTCGCTGCGCCAAAGATATGAATATTCCAATAACCAATTATGGTATTGCCATTGCGAAAATGAACGGAATTTTAGAAAGAAGTTTAAAACCATTCGCTCAATAATAAAAAATACTTCCTCTAGAAACTCACGGATTGAAACTAGAGTTTCTAAAGGAAGATTTTTATTTACATATCACTAAAAGTAACGCCTGTGTTAATAAAATCAACGGTACTCCAACATAGAATTTTATTTTTCTTGTTTTATGATGAAATATATACATTCCAATTACTGCCCCCACAGAGCCTCCTGCCAAAGTCATACCTAGAAGAATATTTTCTGCAATTCTCCAATGTCCTTTTATTGCCTTTCTTTTATCTATCCCATACATAAAAAACGTAATAAAATTTATCAATATCAGATAAATCACGAAAGTTTTCATTTTCCTCTCCTTCTACTATGTTTCATCTTCTTATTATGATATAATATCCACAACAAATTTGTAAATATATCAGGAGGAATGTCATGAATTTTCTAAGCATTTTCGATGTAATCGGACCAAATATGATTGGTCCGTCCAGTTCACACACTGCCGGTGCTGTCGCCATTGCACTTCTTGCACGAAAGATGTTTGCACAACCAATAGATAAAGTCACATTTACATTATACGGCTCTTTTGCCAAAACGTATCGTGGTCACGGAACAGACAAAGCATTACTTGGAGGCACTTTAGGTTTTGCCACCGATGATGAAAGAATCCGTGATGCCTTTGCCATAGCCGAAAAAGAGGGATTGGAATATCACTACATTATCGACGAAGAAACGATAACAGATCATCCGAACACTGCCGATATTGTATTGGAAAATAAAGCGGGACACACACTTTCCATTCGTGGAGAATCCATTGGCGGAGGAAAAATGAAAATCGTCCGTATTAACAATATTGATGTAGAATTTACCGGAGAATACAGTACATTAATCGTACAACAAATCGATAAACCTGGTGTAGTAGCTCATATTACACAATGCTTAAGTGAAGAAAATGTAAACATTGCATTTATGCGTTTATTCCGTGAAGATAAAGGCGCTACTGCATTTACGATTGTGGAATCCGATGAAGAAATTCCGTCAGAAATTTTAGATAAAATCCGCGTAAATAAGCACGTTAAAGATTTAATGCTCATTCAGATGTAGGAGGATATAAAAATGGATTTTTTTAATGGACAAACTTTATTAAACTTATGCGAAAAAGAAGAAATTTCTATCTCCACCGCTATGAAAGAGCGTGAAATCACCATGGGAAGCCTTTCATCTGAAGAGGTAGATGGAAAATTAGCTGAAGTACTTACAATTATGAAAAATTCCGCTCACAAACCGATACAAAATCCCGGAAAATCTATTGGCGGTCTTATCGGTGGCGAAGCGAAACAAGTTGCCGACCACGCAAAAACGAATAAAAGTGTATGTGGTTCCATGCTATCAAAAGCCATTTCTTATAGTATGGCTGTTTTGGAAGTCAATGCATCTATGGGGCTGATTGTTGCTGCTCCAACTGCCGGCTCATCGGGTGTTGTTCCCGGAACATTACTAGCACTTCAAGAAGAAAAAGCATTGTCAGATGCCCTTCTTTTTAACGGACTTTTAAATGCAAGTTCTATAGGATATATTTTAATGAGAAATGCCTCCGTTTCCGGCGCTGAGGCTGGATGTCAGGCGGAAGTGGGCGCTGCCTCTGCAATGGCTGCCTCTGCAGTAGTTGAAATGATGGGTGGAACTCCTGAAATGTGCTTAACTGCTGCCAGCATTGCCCTTTCAAATCTTCTTGGTCTTGTGTGCGACCCAATCGCCGGACTTGTTGAATCACCTTGCCAGAGCCGAAACGCAATCGGAGTTGCCAACGCAATTACTTCCGCTGAACTTGCACTCAGTGGAGTTACTCATCCAATTCCATTTGACGAAATGGCAGAGGCGATGTTCCGTGTAGGAAAAAGTCTTCCATTTGAACTTCGAGAAACTGCTATGGGAGGATGTGCTGGCACACCAACCGGATGTAGTTTAGGCTGCAGTATATGTAAATAAAAATAAGGTCTGTTTCAAATGAAACAGACCTTATTTTTATGGGATATAAAATCCATAATGTACTTTTCCGTTTTCCCATGTCGCAGTCACTTCATAAATATAAGATTTTTTCGCTCTTTTTATGTATCCTATATTGCCATCCAATGTCGCCCGCACACGCTGTCCGTGAGATCCCTTTTCTTTTGATGTTCCCACAGGCCATCTTGTCACTTTAATATGGTTTGGCTCAGCAGAAAAAATCAACTTCAATTCCGAATTTTCTTTGTCACACACAACATCTGCCAATCCTTCCTTTTCCAAAAAAGAAATATCTTCCACTTTTTCTAACTGCTGATTTCCGTTCATGTCTTTGTATGTCCACTCGTAATTCCCCTCAGTAGCAGCCGTTGTAACCAACGCATTTTTTTGCGTATTTTCAATGTCTAAGTATGGAATATCCGCTTTACTAGGTTTCTGTACGAATTTAGAAACTTCCTGCTCATATTTCTTCGTATCTTCCACAGTTCCTTTTTTCACACGAATCATTTTCGTCACTCCCGGATACTGTCCCGGATAAGACTCCAACATTTTCCCATCACCGTAGCAGGCAATCATATCTCCCGCATTCAGATCTTTTTGCTTTATCTTTTTCTCATTCTCATCATACAGTTTGTCTTCCGGAATAATCGCATAAAATGGTGATTCCGTGCTTCTGTCAAAAAAGATATAGCCGTCATCCCCACATGGCACATACATTGCTTCTATAGGCTTATTATTTTCTTCCGTACCTTTTTGTTTTGCCTTTTGCTCTTCCTTTTTACATCCTGTCAGGCAAACACAGAAAAGTATTAATATAATTAGTAAACTTATTCCCGCTTTTTTTCTCATACCGTAATCCCTTCTAATATTTCTCCTATTGATTTCTGAATGCACAAATCTGACTGTTCATCTCTCGGCGTTGCACTCTTATTGATCACAACAAGATATTTTCCTCTAAAATAATCAATAAAACTTGCCGCCGGATAGACAACCAGAGAAGTCCCTCCAATAATCAGCATATCTGCCTCCGCAATCTCTCTTACAGATTTCTGAATAACTGTATTATCCAGACTTTCCTCATAAAGAACAACATCCGGTTTTATTCTGCCTCCACAATCACAAGTCGGAATACCCTCCGAACCTTTTACATATTTTGCATCATAAAATTTCCCGCATTTCTGACAATAATTGCGGTGAATACTTCCGTGCAGTTCCAACACATTTTTACTTCCTGCCAGTTGGTGTAAACCGTCTATATTCTGCGTGATGACAGCACTTAATTTCCCTTTTTCTTCCATTTCTGCCAATTTTAAATGTGCCTTATTCGGTTTCGCATCTAAAAACATCATTTTCGATTTATAAAACTCATAAAACAATTCCGGTTTCTTTTGAAAAAATGTATGACTGACAACCTGCTCCGGAGGATATGTATATTTTTCCTGATAAATACCGTCACTACTGCGGAAATCAGGAATATTACTCTCTGTAGATACTCCTGCCCCTCCGAAAAATACAATTCGCTGACTCTCATCTACCATTTTTTGAAGTAGAACTAACTTTTCCATTAGAAAACCTCCTTCTTATATACTTCTCCTTCTAAATTTTTCCATAAATATATATCTTCCTCAATTATCATATAACTGTGTTCTGAGTTTTCTTTCGGAATAGATACCGAGCCGGGATTCAGATAGATATATTCTCCAATCCACTCTCCTGACGGTACATGAAAATGCCCATTCAGTAAAATATCCCCTTTCTTCAACATAGGAAGATTTTCTCTGTTAAACTGATGACCGTGTGTGGCAAAAATCATTCTGTCATTTACATAAAGAATTGCGTAATCTGCCAATATCGGAAACTCTAACACCATTTGGTCGACTTCCGTATCACAATTTCCCCTGACACAAAGCAATTCTTCTTTCATATTGTTTAACATTTCAATTACCTTTTTCGGTTCATATGCTTTCGGTAAATCATTTCTCGGACCGTGATATAAAATGTCCCCTAAAAGCAACAATTTGTCTGCTTTTTCCCGATGAAATGCATCTATCATCTTCTCACAATAATACGCCGAACCATGTATATCTGATGCTATCATTAATTTCATTTTTCTGTCCTCTTCCCTTGTTCCAATCTCTATCTTAACTGTAACATAAATCACCCCAAAGGCTCAAGGACTTTTCGTTTTTAGAGGAAGGAATTACTTTTCTGTCTTTGTAGAAATACGTTGTTCCAGCACAACTATATCGTACTGTTCATTATGAAGAAACGACGCTCATTTCTTCATAACCCTTTTTTCTTTCTTCCAGTAACCTACTATCTTTATTATTGTATCTTTAATATCAATACTCTTCTTCAATAACACATCTGTTACTTCAATACTCAATTATGTTACAACCTCGCAACGTTTCATTGCTTTTCGTATATTTAGTTATATAAAGAACACTTACTATCTGATGATATTAGGATAAACTATCATTTCCACACCATGACATATTCTTTCTCGCCCGTATCTTCATCTACCTTTTCATTCTGTATTTGAAATCCTTCTCTTTTATAAAATTGTATCGCACGTTCATTTTTTTGATACACACTTAGTTGCAAAGACGATTTTCTTTCTTTTATAAAATCCAATAATTGTTTACCGACTCCTCGTGACTGTGATTCACTGCAAACAAAAATCCCTTCTATGTAATTATCATTCAGCCCGACAAAACCAAGTATCTGTTTTGTCTGTTCCTCTTCATAGATATAGATTTCTGCTTGCAAAAACATTTCTTTTACAACTGCAAAATTACTTTTCCAATACTCCGCTGAAATAAAATCATGTGCTTTTATATTCGTATCCAGCCATATTTCTGCCACGTTATCTACATCTGTTTTTTCCAAATTTCTAATCATACTATATTCTCCCTTTCTTTATTCTATTTCTTAAAATACTCCTTCGCCAAAATGCCATAAGTAACCTTATCTACAATTCCTCGATTGTTTCTGTCAGCCTCCCGAAGAGTTCCCTCATAAATCATTCCGCATTTACTCATTACTCTTCCTGAACCCACATTTTCTGCATCATGATGTGACTGAATTTTATTTACCTTTACTTCCTCAAATAAAAAAATAATTACCTTTTTAAAGGCCTCTGTCACAATACCCTTATTCCACCATTTACTTCCTATACAATAGCCAATCTCAACCATATCTATTGATTCATTACTTCTCACAACACTGATTGTTCCAATCGGTTCTTTTATTTCTTTTAATTCAATTGCCCACTGATAAAAAGATGCCTTTTTGTAATCCTCTATCCAACTTTGAAGTATCTGTCTTGTCACTTCTACATTTTCGTGTGTAGGCCAAGTTAAATACTTTGTCGTTTTATCATCACTTGTCCAATTACGATAGGAACTTTCTATATCATTATCTGTAAATCTCCTCAAAATCAATCTTTCCGTTTCTAATCTTACTGTCCCTTTGTGTTCCATACATTTCCAGTCCTTTCCATTTATAAATATGGCGATATTATACCTCTATCTTTTTCACTAAACAATGTTTTTCTTTTATGATATAATTTCTATAAATAACTAATAAATTTAAAGATTTATCGAGGTGGTATAATATGTGGTTTGTGTTTGCGTTACTATCTGCAATATTTGCAGCACTCACATCTATATTTGCAAAAATGGGGATTGACGGTATTAATTCCAATCTCGCAACCGCTATTCGAACGGTTGTTGCAGTAATTATGGCATGGGGTATAGTTTTTCTCACTCACGCACAAAACGGTATTTCCGAAATTGGCAGAAAAAGTTGGATATTTTTGATCCTCTCCGGATTAGCAACCGGTGCTTCATGGCTATGTTATTATAAGGCATTACAAATCGGTGATGTATCAAAAGTTGTTCCTATTGATAAATTAAGTGTAGTCATTACACTGATTTTAGCTTTTGTTTTATTACATGAAAAATTCACTGTTAAATCCTTAATAGGTTGCATATTTATTGGTATCGGCTCATTAATAATGGTTCTTTAATTATTCTCCTATATGCTATGTACAACAGATTTAATCTTTATAACATGAAAAAGGGGCTTTTCGGAATGAAATTAATGATAATTTCTAAAAAACTCCGAAAGCCCCTCCAATGTTTTTAACAACACGGGAATTTCTTCCTCATTTAATTTTTTGATGACCGCATCTGTCATCTGATGATGAAACTGTGCATGATGTTCATATGCTCTCTTCCCTTTTTCCGTCAATTTGATATAAACAACACGCCTATCTTCTTCACTTCTCTCACGAACAGCATATTTTTTATTTACAAGACTGTTCATTGAAGTTGTCAGCGTCCCTGCCGTTACATTCATTTTCTTTGCAATCGCAGACATTGGAGTTCCATCCCCACAACCGATTGCCTCAATGATGTGCATATCATTATTTGTGATGTCTTTAAATTCTTCCGTAATAATTGCCTTCTCTTCCAGTTCCCAGATTTCATTAAACAAATGCACTAAAATATCATTAATGGTTTCATATGTATTCATTTATTTCCTCCTTCACCAGAATGATATTAAGTTCATTATACACATTCTTATGAGAAAAGAAAAGAAGCAATTACCTCTTTCACTGTTTCTATTTTTGTGGCACGATACGTTTCAGCGCCACAGAAAACAAGACCATTGTCCACATTTCCTTTCACCGCCTCAATGAGTTTATCCGTAATGCAATATGGAATTTCTTTTGGATTACATTTTTTTATACATTGATGACAAAGTGTAGGCGGTAACTTTTCTCCATTTTGTATTCGTCTTATTAGCGTGTTACGGATTGCCCGTGCCGGCATTCCTACAGGACTTTTTACAATTTGAATGTCTTCTTTTTGAGCATTTATATGGGCTTCTTTGTAACGTATATCTGCGTCACACTCTTTTGTTGTAACAAATCGGCTTCCAACCTGAATACCGTCCGCCCCCAACTCTTTTGCTCTTTTCAAATCTTTTGCCGAATACATTCCGCCTGCCAGTATAATCGGAATTTTCTTTTCGTATTTTTCCTCATAAAATCGTACAATGTTAATAATTTTCCCCACTTCTGTTTCGTAAGAAATGTCGTTCCATTTTTCCAATTCATCCAAATGAAATCCCAGATGTCCTCCCGCTTTCCAGCCTTCTATCACAACCATATCTGCCGCAACATTATACTTTTTATCCCAATATTTCAAAATAACATGAGCAGATTTTTCTGTTGATACAATAGGAGCAATGCTTGTATTCGTTTCTTTCGTATATAATGGGAGGTCTGTTGGCAATCCTGCCCCTGAAACAATCAAATCTGCCCCCAGTCTGACTGCTTCTTTAATATATTCCTCATAATGCCTTGTCGCTACCATTATGTTGAAACCGATAATACCATTAGGTGCAAGTTTTCTTGCATATTTTAATTCCTTACCCATAGCGTGCAAGTTTGCCTGCAAAGGATTACTGTCAAAATTATTTTCACGAAATCCTATCTGTGCAGTGGAAATCAATCCCACTCCGCCTTCGCTCGCAACTGCACCGGCAAGCCGATGTAGACTTATTCCAACACCCATTCCCCCCTGCACAATGGGAATATATGCTTTTTTTTCTCCAACTGCAAAAGACACCTGTTCTTTTTCCATAACCGCTCCTCTCTACATTTTTCGGAAACGCCGATAACGTTCTTCTGCAATGTCTATTTCTGATTTTTCTCTATATTTCCACAAAAAACTCTTTATTTTCTTCTCTAAGTTATCACAGACAGAAGACAAATTCTCCACTGTAAAATGTTTTGGTTCTTCGATAACTTCTTCTACAATCCCCGCCTCTTTCAATTCTCTCGCTGTCAATTTCATTACTTCCGCCGCCTCTTTTGCTCTTTTACTGTCTTTCCATAAAATTGAAGCAAATCCTTCAGGAGAAAGAATAGAATAAATGGCATTTTCCAATATCCACACTTCATTTGCAGTAGCCATAGCCAACGCTCCGCCACTTCCCCCCTCCCCTATAATAACCGAAAGTATCGGAACTTTTAATGCTGACATTTCATAAATATTTTTTGCAATTGCCTCTCCCTGACCGCGTTCTTCCGCCTCAATTCCGCAAAATGCACCCGGAGTATCTACAAGGCAAATTACCGGACGATGAAATTTTTCCGCCTGCTTCATTAAACGCAAAGCCTTTCTATATCCCTCAGGGGAAGGCATTCCGAAATTTCTTTCCAAATTTTCTTTTATCGTCTTCCCTTTTTCCTGTGCGATAACCGTCACCGGAACACCATGGAATTTAGCTATTCCTCCAATAATTGCTTTATCATCTTGAAAATATCTATCCCCATGTAATTCTATAAAATCCGTAAAAAGTCTGCTAATATAATCCGATCCGACCGGTCGGTCTTTCATACGGGATTTTATTACACAATCCCACGCTGTTTTCATCTGTTTTTGCATGATTTCTTCTGTATATATATCATTTATCTTTTCATCGATTTTTTTCTGCTCATGCAAATCAATTAATTGAAAAAGAACTTTTTTCAAATTTTCTCTCTCTACAATAGCATCAATAAAACCATGCTCCAATAGAAACTCTGAACGTTGGAAACCTTTAGGTAATTTTTGCCCGATTGTCTGCTCAATGACTCTCGGTCCTGCAAAACCGATTAGTGCATTTGGTTCTGCCAAAATCACATCACCCAACATTGCAAAACTCGCCGTCACCCCGCCTGTTGTCGGATTAGTAAGAATAGAAATATAAAATCCGCCGACATCACTGTGTCGTTTTAATGCTGCAGCCGTTTTTGCCATTTGCATCAGAGAAGTAATTCCTTCCTGCATTCTTGCGCCGCCTGAACAGGCAAACATAATTACCGGAAGTTTTTCTTCCGTGGCACGTTCAACCATACGGGTGATTTTTTCCCCTACAACTTCCCCCATACTAGCCATAATAAAACGGCTGTCACATATACCGAGAGCAACTGATTTGCCCCCGATTTTCGCCTTTCCGGTAATAACCGCTTCCTCAAGTCCTGTCTTTTCCTGTGCCAATCGGATTTTTTCTTCATATCCTTTATATTGCATTGGATTTTTTGTACATAGTCCTCTGTCCCATTCTTCAAAACTTCCATCGTCTGCAACCATTTCTAATCTGTGTTTTGCATGAACTCGAAAATAATTATGGCATTTCGGACATATATAGTATCCGTTTTTCACATCTTCCGTAAAAATAGCAGATTTACAGGCATTACATTTTTTCAGAATACCTTCCGGCACTTCTGGAGTCTGTTCTTTTTTTGACGATTCTTTTAAGGAAATATAACTTGTTTTTTTAAACATCTTTTTTAAATTCATTTTGCTCACATCTTTTCTATAATATCATACTGATAATCAATGTTCGTACCGATGCCCTCTATTATCACTTCACCCAATGCACTCCGCATTTTTGCAATAGCATCTTCCCTAGTTTTTCCATGAACAATCAGTTTTGCCAACATAGAATCATAGTACGGCGGAACGATATACCCATGATACACTGCCGTATCAATCCGCACACCCTCTCCTCCCGGAAAATGTATATCCGTAATTTTCCCTGAAGATTTTGCATTAATTCTACATTCAATGGCATGACCATTTATCTGAATATCATCCTGTCTATATGAAAGCGACATTCCCGAAGCAATTCTTATCTGCTCCTTAATCAAGTCCAGACCCGTCACCCATTCCGTTACCGGATGTTCTACCTGTATTCTCGTATTCATTTCCATAAAATAAAACTGCTTATCATTTTCAAGCAGAAATTCAATGGTCCCCGCATTTTCATACTGCACTGCCTTTGCGGCTTTTACTGCCACTGCTCCCATTTCTCTGCGGAGTTCTTCGGAAAGTACCGGACAAGGCGATTCTTCTATGAGTTTCTGATGATTTTCCTGAATAGAACAATCTCTCTCTCCGAGATGAACTACATTTCCATATTTATCCGCCAATATCTGAAATTCAATATGTCTTGGATTTTCCACAAAATGTTCGATATACATGGAATTATCCCCAAAAGATACTTGTGCTTCTTTCTGTGCCGTCTGAAAACTGTTCAAAAATTCCTCCTCGCTGTAAGCCACACGCATTCCTTTTCCGCCTCCGCCGAGAACCGCTTTAATGATAACAGGATAACCTACTTCCGCAGCAATTTCTCTTCCTCGTTCCATGTCCAAAACAATTTCACTGCTGCCCGGAATAACCGGTATACCCGCCTCAATCATTGTATTTCTCGCCTGAGATTTATTTCCCATTTTCCGAATGACTTCTGCTTTCGGTCCGATAAATGTAATATGGCATTTCTCACACAATTCTGCAAATTTACTGTTCTCCGACAAAAAACCAAATCCTGTATGAATGGCATCTGCTCCCGAGGTAATTGTTGCACTAATGATTCTTTCCATATTCAAATAACTTTCCTGAGAAGGCGCAGGTCCGATGCAGATTGCCTCATCCGCCAACTGCGTATGAAGTGCTTCCCTGTCTGCCTCAGAATATACCGCCACCGTTTCAATTCCCATTTCTCTACAGGCTCGGATAATCCGCACTGCGATTTCGCCTCTGTTTGCAATTAACACTTTTTTTATCATGTCTTTCACCTATCCAATCATAAAGGTCAATTCAGCACTTACCACCACTTTTCCATCCACACTGGCAACTGCTTCTCCGATTCCAAGCGGTCCTTTCTGTTTGATTATTCTCGTTTCTAACTTCAACTTATCTCCCGGCACAACTTTTCCTTTAAATTTACATTTCTGTATTCCGCCAAAATAAGCAATTTTCCCTCTGTTCTCCTCTTTTGATAAAATGGCAACTGCCCCAACCTGTGCCAATGCTTCTACCGTAAGTACTCCGGGCATAATCGGTTCCTGTGGAAAATGTCCTTTAAAAAAGTCTTCCCTATATGTCACACATTTATATCCGATTGCAAACACCCCTGCCTCGTAATCCTCTATATAATCTACAAGTAAAAACGGATGTCTGTGAGGAATAATCTCACAGATTTCCTGA
Organism: Faecalimonas canis; assembly: GCF_054601575.1. Lineage (NCBI taxonomy): Bacteria > Bacillati > Bacillota > Clostridia > Lachnospirales > Lachnospiraceae > Faecalimonas > Faecalimonas canis. The sequence continues at coordinate 33,397 of NZ_BAAHSI010000007.1, forward strand.
ACTGTTAATCCTTTCATACGCTCTCCTTTACCCTATTTTAAACGAAACAAAGGCTGACCATATTCCACTGCCTGACCGTTTTCCACAAAAATTTCCGCTACAACACCGTCAAATTCACTTTCAACCTCATTCATCAGTTTCATTGCTTCTACAATCGCCAAAGTCTGTCCTTTTGTTACCTGATCTCCTATATGTACAAACGGCTCCGCATCTTCAGAAGGCGCTGCGTAAAACGTTCCTACCAACAAAGAAGTTATAATCTTTCCTTCCCGAATGTTCTCTTCCTCTTCTTGCACTTCCTGTACATTTATCTGCGGAACAGACACCTTTTTCTCGTCACCATATATAATCTGACATTCTTTTTTCATACCGATTTTGATTCCGTTTTCTTCATATTGAAACTCCGTCAAATTTGAGGAAGACACGGTGTGTATCAAATCAATTAACTGTTCTTTTTCCATTTTTACTCGTCCTCCCTATATTTTTTGAGTAAAATTGTTGCATTGTGTCCACCAAATCCAAGAGAGTTGCTAAGAGCATAGTTCACTTCTTTCTCTATTGGAGAATGTATCGCATAGTTTAATGTACATTCTTCATCCAGATTTTCTGTTCCCATCGTCCGATGAATAAATCCTTCCTGAATGGTTTTTACACAAGTAATAAACTCTACTGCTCCTGCTGCTCCAAGCAAATGTCCTATCATCGACTTTGTAGAATTAATTATCGGTTTCTGTGCATCTTCCCCAAATACAAGGGAAATTGCTCTCGTTTCAAACAAATCGTTATGATGTGTGCTTGTTCCATGTGCATTTATGTACTCTACATCTCTTGGAAAGATACCTGCTTCTTTGATTGCCAATTCCATCGCCTTTGCCGCTCCACTTCCGTCTTCTGCAGGAGAAGTAATGTGGTATGCATCACAGGTTGCACCATATCCTACAACTTCACCGTAAATTTTTGCTCCTCGTGCTTTAGCGTGTTCTAATTCTTCCAAAACAACAACTCCCGCACCTTCACCGATAACAAATCCACTTCTGTCTTTATCAAATGGGATGGACGCTCTATGAGCATCTGTACTTACCGTCAGCGCAGTCAAAGCAGAAAATCCAGCCACTGCCGTAGGGCAAATGGAACTTTCCGTCCCTCCTGCAAGCATTACATCCGCATCGCCACATTGAATGGCACGAAAAGCATCGCCGATAGCGTGTGTACCAGTTGCACAGGCTGTTGTAACACTTGTGCATTTCCCTTTTAATCCAAGTTGAATCGCCACATTTCCCGCTGCCATATTAGAAATCATAAGCGGAACCATAAGCGGATTTACTCTTGACGGTCCTTTCTTCTGAATTTTATCGTACTCTCTCTCCACAACCTGAAGACTCCCAATTCCAGAACCGACAATCACACCTACACGAAACGGATCTTCTTTTTCCATACACAGTCCCGCATCTTCAAACGCTTCTTTCCCCGCCGCGACTGCATACTGCGAAAATGTTTCCATTCTCTTTGCTGTCTTAAAATCCATTCTTTCTTTGGCTACAAAATCCTTTACTTCCGCTGCCAATTTCACCTTATATTCCGTGGTATCAAATTTCGTAATCTCTCCGATACCAACCTTACCCGCTTTAATTCCTGCCCAAAACTCTTCCACAGAATTTCCAATCGGGGTAATCGCTCCCATACCTGTAACAACAACTCTTCTTTTCATTACATACTCTCCTTATATCACCATTCCGCCGTCCACATGAAGCACCTGTCCTGTAATATAACCTGCCTTTTCCGATGCCAAAAAGGAAACTGCCCCAGCCACATCTTCCGGCTTCCCATAATATCCAAGCGGTATTTTTGCTATAGATTCCTCTTTTACTTTATCCGGCAAATCTTTTGTCATGTCTGTTTCAATAAATCCCGGCGCAATTGCATTTACCGTAATCTTTCTTGATGCCAATTCCCTTGCCGCCGACTTTGTCAATCCAATCACACCCGCTTTAGATGCCGCATAATTTGCCTGACCTGCGTTTCCTGCAACCCCCACAACTGAAGAAATATTAATAATTCTTCCATAATGCTGTTTTATCATCTGTCTTGTCACAAAACGCATACAGTGAAACGTTCCTTTTAAATTCGTATTGATAACTGTATCAAATTCTTCCTCTGACATTTTCATCAACAAACCGTCACGGGTTACTCCTGCATTATTTACTAAAACATCTACTCGTTTATACTTTTCAATAACTTGCTGAAAAAAACGCTCACACGCAGCAAAATCAGCAACATCACACTGCATAATTTCCGCTGTTCCGCCTTTTTCCTCTATTTCCTTTTTAACCTCTTCCGCTTTTTTTACTGAACCGTGATAATTAATAATGACATTTGCTCCCTGTTTGGCAAGTTCCAATGCAATCGCTCTTCCAATTCCTCTTGCTCCACCTGTCACAACCGCTGTCTGTTCTTTTAACATCTGCCTACACCTCCAAGTTCAGAAATCACTTTCTCCATATCTTTCCAAGTGCTGATACTATATGTTTTCACATTTTTATTAACTTTTCTAATAAAGCCCGACAATGTTTTACCTACACCTATCTCTACGAATACATCTACACCGTCTTCAATCATATTTTCTACACTGTCCTGCCAGCGAACTGAAGATGCCACTTGTTTTGAAAGTAACTCTTTTGTTTCTTTTACATCTGTAACATATCGTCCCGTCACATTTGTCACATATGGAATCTGCAACTTTGTAAAAGAAACTTTTTTCAATAATTCACCTAATTTTTCTCCCACTCCAACTAAAAACGGTGAATGAAACGGACCGCTTACATTTAAAAGCATAGCTCTTTTTGCCCCATCAGACAGAAGTTTTTCATTCGCCTCCTGTACAGATTCCGTTTTTCCTGTAATCACAATCTGACCCGGACAGTTATAGTTGGCAACAAAAACATTTTCCATATCTTCGATAACACTTTCTACTTGTTCTCCTGTCATTCCAAGAATAGCAGACATCGCGCCTTCTCCCTCCGGAACTGCATCCTGCATAAATTTTCCTCTCTCTCTTACAACGGAGATGGCATCCATATCAGACATTCCTCCGGCAACCGCAATAGCAGTATATTCTCCCAAACTTAATCCTGCCGTTACATCCGCATAAAGCCCTCTTTTCTCTACCTCTCTTACAATGGCAAGACAGGTTGTCACTAAAGCAGCCTGGGTATACTCTGTTTTGTCTAACAAATCATTCTCTTCAAAACACAATGCTCTTAAATCTAATCCTATTTTCTCTGAAGCAGTATCAAATATATTCTTGGAGATTTCACTGTTTTCATAAAAATCTTTTCCCATCCCCACTTTCTGTGCTCCCTGTCCGGAAAAAACAAATGCGATTTTATTCATAAAAAACCTTTCCTTTCATCAACTCAATGGTTTCTGTTACCAACTTTTCTATAAACACCTTGCATGACATTTCTTCTTTCACAAGCCCTGCTATCTGCCCTGCCATTATACTTCCATTTATCACATCGCCTTCAATAACTGCCTTTCTCAACCCTCCCAGAGTTAAAAGTTCCAGTTCTTCTAAAGACGCACCTTCCTTTTCTAATTTCAAATATTCTTTTGTCATCTGATTTCGCAATGCACGTACCGGATGACCTGTCGTTCTTCCCGTTACTCTAGAATCGATATCTTTCGCTTTAATAATACATTTCTTATAATTTTCATGAACAATAGATTCGTTCGTCACAACAAAACAAGTGCCAAGTTGTACTGCTTCCGCTCCTAGCATAAAAGCCGCTGCCATTCCTCTGCCGTCCCCTATGCCGCCTGCAGAAATAACCGGAATTTCCACTGCATCAACAATTTGAGGAACAAGTACCATTGTTGTATTTTCTCCGATATGACCGCCTGCCTCCGTGCCTTCTGCCACAATTGCATCTGCACCACACCGTTCCATACGCTTTGCCATTGCCACGGAAGCCACAACCGGAATTACTTTTATTCCTGCTTCCTTCCACATTTTGATATATTTCTCAGGATTTCCCGCTCCCGTTGTTACCACCGGAATGTTCTCTTCCACAACTACTTTTGCTACTTCATCCGCATTCGGACTCATCAACATAATATTTACACCAAATGGTTTATCTGTCAGTTTCTTTACTTCCCTAATCTGTTCACGCACCCATTCCGCCGGTGCATTTGCTGCCCCAATCATTCCCAGACCTCCCGCTTTGGATACGCTTGCTGCAAGATGATATTCGGCAACCCATGCCATACCGCCTTGAATAATCGGATATTCGATTTTCAGTAATTCAGTCACTCTTGTTTTCATATGATAACCTTTCTTCAATTGGGGACGTAGTCAAATTAGATTTGACTACGTCCCCAATTGACTTTTACTATGTCCCTTTTTGGCTTTTGCCCTGTCCCTTTTTTGCCCTACGCTTCTAAATATGATACTACATCTCCAATTGTCGTAAGTTTTTCCAAGTCTTCCGTAGGAATTTCTTTTTCAAATTCTTCTTCAAACGCCATTACCATTTCAAATAAATCTAAAGAATCTGCACCTAAATCTTCTTTAAATGAAGTTGCCGGTGTTAATTCCTCTACCTCTGTTCCTAATGAATCTGCTACAATTTCTTTTACTTTTTCTAACATCTTATTTTCTCCTTTATTTTCTTAAATTTATGTAATCCAAATTGGATATTACCATTCAACTAAACTTGCTCCCCATGATAATCCTGCTCCAAATCCCGATATAATAATTTTCATTCCCCTTTTCAGTAAACCTTTTTGGTTCATCTCATCTAATAAAATCGGGATACTTGCCGAAGAGGTATTTCCATATTCCTGTAAATTCATAGGAAACTTTTCTATTTCTATTTTTAACCTTTTTGCAACGGCTTCCACAATTCTTTTATTCGCCTGATGTAATATAAAATAATCTATTTTCTCTTTTTGCAAATGGCTTTCTTCTAACAATTCACAAATACATTGCGGCACTTGTTTTACGGCAAACTTAAAGACTTCCTGACCATCCATATGAATGAAATCATTCTGTCCACAGGTAAGCGCATTTGCCTTTTTACCGTCTGAATGTGTTACTATCGGAAGTTTTGTTCCCTCCTCGGATTTCAAAACAACCGCACCGGCGCCATCTCCAAATAAAATACATGTTCCACGGTCTTTCCAATCAACCAGATTAGAAAGACATTCTGCACCAATCACAATTCCGGTTTGATATATTCCACTTGAGATGTAAGCCTGCGCTGTATTGTATGCAAACAGAAAACCACTGCACGCCGCATTCAAATCAAAACAAGTTGCGTTGACTGCACCGATTTCTTTCTGTACCTCGCAGGCAGCACAAGGAAGAATTACGTTTGAAGATATAGTCGATACAATAATAAAATCAATTTCTTCCACAGATATTTTTGCATTCTCCAATGCTCTTTCTGCAGATTTTACTGCCATACTTACTGTATTTTCTTCCTGTGCAATATGACGTCTTGCAATTCCCGTTCTCTCCTTAATCCATTCATCACTTGTCTTCACCAGATTTGCCAAATCATCATTATCCATAACATTAGGCGGAACATACGCTCCTGTCCCACATATTTTTCCTATCATTTTCTTTTCTCCATATTTTGTTTTGAGTTTCAAATACTTTGATATTCAAAGTATACTACTAAAAAAATATTTGTCAACAAAATTTTTTCTTTTCTTATCTATAAAATACATTCTTTCAGCCATACTATAGTAGAAAAAAGCCGAAACTTACGGAAAAGGAGGCATTTATGAAATCTCTAGATTATATTAAAACTTTTAAAATTTCCCTCGGATGCTGTATCGCCTTTTTTATCGCAGAAACATTTTCTCTAAATTATTCCACATCCGTTATTACAATCACTCTCCTTAGTATTTTAAACACCAAAAAAGATACTTTTCTCATCGCAGGAAAACGTCTTCTATCATTTTTGATTGCTGTACTTACCGCGATATTACTTTTTCCCCTACTCAATTATTCTCTGCTAAGTCTTGGATTTTATCTCGCTTTTTATCAACTTTTCTGTCAGTTTTTGCATTTGACCGAAGGATTTTCTATGAGTACTGTTCTTATGCTGCATCTTTGGAAAAACCATAAAATGTCTATTCCTCTCCTTACCAATGAACTTTGTCTTATGTTAATCGGTATTTCCATGGGAATTTTAATGAACCTCTATATGCCAAATAAAGTTAAAAAAATCCGAAAAGCGCAAAAGGAAATCGAAGAAAAAATGGCTCAGATTTTATTTACAATGTCACGCGCCATTTTTCAGGAATATTTAAGCGAAGATATCACAAAAAGCCTAACCAAATTGGAGAGTCTTCTTTCCACTTCGCTTGCTCACGCACAATATACACAAAAAAATTTCTTTTTCAAAGATATGAGTTACTATGTTGCTTATATTCATATGCGTTCTGAACAGACTGTTTTACTCAAACAAATCCAGCGCAATCTCCCACGCCTGCAAGAATCTTATATGCAGACAAATTTAGTATCTAAATTTATGCGTATCGTTGCTATTTCTATGGAAAATTATGACAATGCTGAGGATTTATTAAAATATCTATCTCTGTTGCGCCAAAAATTTCGCTCTGCTTCTCTCCCTTCCTCCAGACAGGAATTTGAATCTCGTGCCGTTCTTTATGAAATCATAAATGAATTACGAGAAATGTTAATTTTAAAAAGAGATTTTACAAAAAACCTATCACCACATCAAATTGAAATATTCTGGACAGAAAAATAGGATGCGCAAATGCACATCCTATTTTTCTAATTTCTCTACAATTAATTTTACTCCAATAATATCGGTAACTCTGACAATCTCGTCTTTCTCTATAACTTCCACAGGATTTTTTGCTCTTGCAGTCCATTCCTGCCCGTCCACAAGAGCAGTTCCGGTTTCATTCAGATTATCAATTCTCTCCGTCACTTTTGCCATCTTTCCGATATTACTTTCATAGTTTGTTTTCGTCCGTCCTGAATTAATATATTTTTTGGCAAAAGGACGTGTAAATACCATTAGTATAACTGACACTACAAAAAATGCAACTATCTGCCAAACAAGATTTACTCCAAAACAATTCAAAATCAGTGCCACTAATGCACCTCCGGCCAGCCATATGGAAGTAAGTCCGACTGTAATAATTTCAATAATTAAAAAAATGATTATTAAACCTAACCAAACTACATTTTCCATAAAAATCCCTCCTGTTTTCATTTGCCCGAAAACATTTTTTCATGTTATGGAATCTCATCAAGAAATTCAGGACATTGCTGTAAAAATCTTTTGAACTCTTCCTCGGTTAAATCCCTCATTATCCGGGCATTATATTCTTTATCATCCTGCAACAGTATATGTATTGCTTTCATCATTTGTTTTTCTTCTAAATTATTTTTCATTTGCTTACCTCTAACTTAAACTTTTCTTCATTCAAGTTGTGTTTTTGCAACCATATAGTTGCATTTCTGCTTTTATTATGCCACTAAATGATAGCCTTATCAAGAGGTGATTTTATGTATTTAAAACGTTTGAAAGATTTAAGAAATGACCATGATTTGACACAGGAAAATATGGCTGATATTTTAAAATGTCATCGTGAAGTTTATAGAAGATATGAAAGCGGAGTTCGTACACTTCCTATTGATTATCTTGTCACGATAGCCAAATATTATAACACCAGCACAGATTATCTGCTGGAATTGACCGATGTGAAAACGCCTTATCCACCGAAAAAAGACGGAAAGCAAAAATAAATCGACAAGTTTCATGGAAAAAACGAAAGAATTGAACACAAATATAATTATTACAAAAAAGCCGCAACCCCTGATTTCTCAAGAATTACGACCTCTATACTGCGGATGACAGGAATCGAACCTGCACGGTCTCCCACTAGATCCTAAGTCTAGCGCGTCTGCCAGTTCCGCCACATCCGCATACTATATTTTTAAGAATTTCTCCTTAAAATAAATATGAACAAACTTTCGCTTGTTCATCAAGTGAAGCATCGGGGATTCGAACCCCGGACAACTTGATTAAAAGTCAAGTGCTCTACCGACTGAGCTAATGCTCCATATTTTATCTGGGCTAGTTGGATTCGAACCAACGAATGCAGGAGTCAAAGTCCTGTGCCTTACCGCTTGGCGATAGCCCACTATATTTGAGGGTGGATAGTGGGACTCGAACCCACGATATCCAGAACCACAATCTGGCGCGCTAACCAACTGCACCATACCCACCACAAAGCGTGCTTGAAGGGATTCGAACCCCTGACCCACGGCTTAGAAGGCCGTTGCTCTATCCAACTGAGCTACAAACACATATGCTTTTGTCTTAAAGTAATTTCTTATATTAAATTGGCTTTAAGAAAGCGGGTGATGGGAATCGAACCCACGTATCCAGCTTGGAAGGCTGGTGTTCTACCATTGAACTACACCCGCAAAATCGGGGTGACAGGATTCGAACCTGCGACCTCCTGGTCCCAAACCAGGCGCTCTAGCCAAGCTGAGCCACACCCCGATGTGAAGTTTTTTGTTGTCATCTCCGTGACACAATGGTTATTATATATGCTCCTACAAGAAATGTCAACAACTTTTTTTATTTTTTTTAATTTTTTTAATTTCAAACTTTTGCAACACTAGAATCGACACCCGAAAACCGCATATTTACAGGGATTTCGGGCCTTTATGCCGATTTCAGTTTTAATAAATTATTTGATTTTAAATATAATGCAATTCATATTCTACAGAATCATCATCATGAATTTCCATAATCATATAACTCGCTCTACGTCCTTCCTGTCTTGGATAAGAAAGACTTCCCGGATTCAGCACCGTAATCTTCTCGCCTATATCAAGGTAAGGTCTATGCGTATGTCCAAACATAACAATGTCCACACCTCTTGCAAGCCCTTCTTCCTTAATTCTTTCCATTCCGACAGACACATAATAATAATGCCCATGTGTCATAAAAATACGGTGATTTCCTAATTGAATTTCTTCTTCTCTATTCAACTGTGAAAAGAAATCATTATTTCCTGCTACAATCCGTACAGGGCAGCCTGCAACAGCCTCAATATAATCTTCACCGCCTTCTACATCTCCCATATGCAGAAGTAAATCTATTTTCCCCGCCTGTTCTAACGCAATGTCTAAATTTTTATGTAATCTGTGTGTATCACTTACAATCAAAACTCTCATTCTATTATCCCAACTTTTTCTCTATAATCGCACGCATGGCACGAAGCGCTTTTCCTCTGTGACTTAATTCGTTCTTTTTCTCCGGTTCTAACTCTGCCGTAGTACATTCATATTCCGGCAAGTAAAAAATAGGATCATAACCAAATCCGTTTTCTCCCGCTATTTCATGACCGATAATACCTTCAATCGTACCTCTTGCCGTTTCTACCGTTCCATCCGGAAATACACAGGCAATAACGCACACAAAACGTGCAGTACGTTTTTCATCAGCCACTCCTTCCAAACGATCCAGTAACATCTGATTTTTAATATCATACGAAGTATCCACTCCGGCATATCTCGCCGAATAAATCCCCGGCTCTTTGTTCAGATAATCAATTTCCAACCCTGAATCATCTGCCAGCACAATGTCCCCCGTCAATTTTGCAATCTCTGTTGCCTTAATAATTGCATTTTCCTCAAATGTACTGCCGTCTTCCACAATGTCAATGTCAATACCTGCCTCTTTCATAGAACGAATCGGCATTCCTAAATCCGCTAAAATCATACGGATTTCTTTCATTTTATTTTCATTTCCTGTGGCAAATAAAATTCCATTACTCATTTGTATCCTCCTTCTGTTTTTTCGGCGGCCTTGGTCCTAAAAACTGATAGAAATATGTTTTTAACATACCATTATAAATTTTTCTGTTTTTATCTGCCTTACGCCCGAAATATTTTTCTGTATCTTCATAACTCGTAATCATATACGCAGACCAACTATCCAACTTTCTAAAACTTTCTCCAAACTCTCCATATAGTTTTGGCAAATCTTTCTTTTCTTCCAGCCTTTCCCCATATGGTGGATTGGTAATAATGAAACCGTACTTTTTCGGATGACGTAAATCTTTAACTTCCCTTTCTTGAAAATGTATCAGATGTTCCACTCCCGCTTCTCTCGCATTTTCTCTTGCTGCCTTAATAACGGATTTATCTATATCATAACCTTGAATATCAACTTCAACATCATCATTTACCAAATCATTCGCCTCATTAACGGCATTGTACCACGCCTTCCTCGGAATAAAGTTTGTCCATTCTTCCGCCGTAAAGGAACGATTCATCCCCGGTGCGATATTCGCCGCAATCATTGCTGCCTCAATCGGAAATGTACCGCTTCCGCAAAACGGGTCAACAAGAATTCTATCCTTTTTCCATGGTGTCAGCATAATAAGTGCTGCCGCCAGCGTTTCTGTAATAGGCGCTTTACTTGATAACTGTCTGTATCCTCTTTTATGTAAAGAAACGCCCGATGTGTCCAAGCCTACCGTCACCATATCCTTTTTAATAAACACACGCACAGGATAAGATGCTCCGCTTTCTTCAAACCAATCGACATGATAATGCTCTTTCAAACGGTTTACCATCGCCTTTTTCATAATAGATTGAATATCCGATGGGCTAAACAATTTGCTTTTAACGGACGCCGCTTTTGTCACCCAAAATTTGCCGTCCTCGGCTATATATTTCTCCCATTCAATTTGTTTTGTCTTTTGAAATAGTTCTTCAAACGTGGTCGCCTTAAACGACCCAACTTTCAATAAAACTCTCTCTGCCGTTCTCAAGAAAATATTTGCACGGCAAATGGCTTCCACATCACCATAAAATGAAACCCTTCCGTCTTCCACAACTGATATTTCATATCCCAAATCCTGTACTTCTCGTTTTAGGACAGACTCCAGTCCAAAATGACAAGGGGCAATTAACTCTATTTTTTTCATATATACCTCCAATGTTCTCTACTTTCTATATTATTTGAATTTGCCCTATATGTCAAATGGGGACGCCATATTTTTAGCGTCCCCATTTGAAGATTAGTTGTTGTTATAATCGTTTGACTGTGCGTTGTTCATTTTGTTTTTTGCTGCGTTTGTGTTTTTGTTTGAAGTTTTGTTTTTCTTACTCTGATAATCCGCCTCTGATGAATATGCATTTTTTGTTTTGTTGTTTGTTGAATTTGTTTTTGCCATTATTACTTCCTCCTCATCCTTTTTGTTTTTCAAAGTACATCCTGTAAATCACGTTGTACTTTGATTACAAAAATATTATGGCTTTAAATTACTCTTTCTATTCATTACATAAAAAATAAGAACCTTAACTTTTTTTTAAGTTTTTCTTGCTTTTTTTACCAATTTATATTATACTAACCCATGTAGAAATTATTTCTACAACCCCTTATTAATTATTTATACTCCCCTCGAAAGACCGATAGCTCCCCTATCGGTCTTTTACATAACACGAGAGTATAATGTGCTATGGAAAAACGGCAGGTCATATCAAAACGATACGACCTGCCGTCTTTTTATTTCTTACGAAAAAATTTAACCAAAAACATAATTGCCAAGAATGGTATAAGTATAGGCAATACAATCCGCACTACACCAACCATAATTGTCCCAATAAGAAATCCAATACCTAAAACGATAAGGATAAGCAATGCCTTCTTCCACCATGTATCTAAACCGAAAATATGTACTTTTCTTCCTTGCTCTTCGTATTGGCTCACATTCTCTTCTGCTGTACCTTCGTACGTCTGCTCGCCACCCGGAGATTCAATTAAAGTCTTGGCAATAATCCATGGCTCTCCCAGTTCGTCTATAACTTCCTTCTCTGTTCTTCCCTTTTTCACTTCATCTTCAATATACGTCCTATAGTACTGTATATTATCTTTTATCGCCTGTTCACTCATATTTCCTTCGAGAGCTTCCCGAAGACTGCTTAAAAACTTATTGTGATACATTCTTTAACTCACTTTCTTTTATACTTCAAACATTAAGTCACCATATGAAGGCATTGGCCAAACATCTTTCGCCACTATCATTTCTAACTTGTCCACCGGATCTCGAAGCTCCTGCATTGCCGGAGATACTTCCTCATAAAACCAAAATGCCTGCTCTTTTCCTTCCTCTTTTTCCTGTGCCTGATTTGTCACTTCACCAAGTTTGACAAGCGCTTCCTTTGCTTCTTTCAATAGTCTGGAAACTTCATCTAATACCTCAGACTGTACTTCTGCGTCCGCTCCCGCTTCTCTTACTGCAATAACTGTATCAGCCAACTGTTTTGTATATTTCACAACAGCAGGAAGGATATGTTTGCTCGCAATATCAATCATAGCTCTTGCCTCGATATTAATAGCTTTCGCATATGTTTCATATTGAATTTCCGCACGGGACTCCAATTCTGCTCTCGTAAATACATTAAATTTTTCAAATAATTTTACTGCCTTGTCAGAAACTATGGCATCAATAGATTCCACCATTGATTTCAAATTAGGAAGTCCTCTTCTCTTCGCCTCTTCCACCCATTCTTCTGAATAACCGTTTCCATTAAATACGATTCTCTGGTGTTTAATCGCATATTCCTTAATCAAATCATGTACTGCCAAATCAAAGTCTTCTGCCTGTTCTAAAATATCACAGGCATCACAAAACGCATCTGCCACGATTGTATTTATCACTACATTTGGTGCGGCAACAGAATCCCTTGATCCTACCATACGGAATTCAAATTTATTATTTGTAAACGCAAACGGCGATGTTCTGTTTCTGTCTGTTGCATCTTTAGCCAGATTTGGAAGAGTACGTACACCTGTTTCTAATTTCCCTGACTTCAAACTGTGTGTAGCGGATCCAGTAGATACAAGTTGTTCTAATACATCTTCTAATTGCTCACCTAAAAATACAGAAATGATTGCAGGTGGTGCTTCTGCTGCTCCCAAACGATGATCATTTCCCGGATCTGCCGCAGATTCTCTCAATAATTCCGCATATGTATCTACCGCTTTTAATACACACATTAAAATAAAGAGGAACTGAATATTATCATGAGGAGTTTTTCCCGGTTCAAGTAAATTCTTTCCATCGTCCGTTGTCAAAGACCAGTTATTATGCTTACCTGAACCATTTACGCCTGCAAATGGTTTCTCATGAAGAAGACAGTGCAAACCATGTCTAGCCGCTACCTTTTTCAACACTTCCATAATCAACTGATTATGGTCTACCGCCACATTGCACTGTGCATAAATCGGTGCCAATTCATGCTGTGCAGGTGCAGCTTCATTATGCTGTGTCTTTGCGGAAACACCCAGTTTCCATAATTCTTCATTGACATCCTTCATATATGCCGCAATTCTCTCACGGATACTTCCAAAATAGTGATCGTCTAATTCCTGTCCCTTCGGCGGCATTGCCCCAAATAATGTTCTTCCCGTAAACACTAAATCTTTTCTTTTTAAATACTTTTCTCTGTCAACTAAGAAATATTCCTGTTCCGGACCTACGGATGCAATCACTCTTTTTGATGTTGTATTTCCAAATAAACGGAGCAAACGTAACGTCTGTTTGTTTAATGCTTCCATAGAACGAAGCAGTGGAGTTTTCTGGTCAAGCGCCTCCCCTGTATATGAACAAAATGCCGTAGGAATACACAATGTTGCTCCTCCCGCATCCTGACGTACAAATGCCGGTGATGTACAATCCCACGCTGTATAGCCTCTTGCCTCAAATGTGGCGCGAAGTCCGCCCGATGGGAAAGAAGATGCATCAGGCTCTCCCTTGATTAATTCTTTTCCCGAAAAACTCATAAGAACTTTTCCATTCGACATTGGTGCGGAAATAAAAGAATCATGCTTTTCCGCAGTTACCCCTGTCAAAGGTTGAAACCAGTGTGTATAATGGGTTGCTCCTTTTTCAATCGCCCATTCTTTCATCTCATGTGCAATAACATCCGCAGTTGCAAGATCCAACTCTTTCCCATCCTCGATTGTTTTCTTTAAATCTTTATATACTTTCTTCGGCAGCCTCTCCTGCATAACCGTATCATTAAATACATTTTCCCCAAAAATCTCTGCTACATTAATAAACTCGCTCATTTTCTCCTCTTCCTCCAACGTATACGCAAATTTACTTATACGATACCTTACTTTTTTTCATTTTGCAAGGTTTTCTTCAAGGAAAAAGGGATAGAAAAAGAGATGCAGCCTAAACTGCATCTCTTTCCATTCATGTTCTTTCTTATGCTCTGTTTACTGAACCGAACAATTCCATTTTTTCTTTTACTGTTGCTTTGATTGCTTCAAAACCAGGCGCTAATAATTTACGAGGGTCAAATCCTTTACCTTCTAAATCTTTTCCTGCTTCAACATATTCACGAGTTGCTGCTGCAAATGCTAACTGACATTCTGTGTTTACGTTGATTTTAGATACACCTAAATCGATTGCTTTTTTAATCATATCTGCAGGGATTCCTGTTCCTCCGTGAAGAACTAATGGAAGATCTCCTGTCAACTGCTGAATAGCATCTAATGTTTCAAAGCTAAGTCCCTGCCAGTTTTCAGGATATTTACCATGAATGTTACCAATTCCTGCTGCAAGGAAATCGATTCCTAAATCTGCTACCATTTTACATTCTGCTGGATCTGCACATTCACCTGCACCTACAACACCGTCTTCTTCTCCACCGATTGAACCAACTTCTGCTTCAAGTGACATTCCTTTTTCTTTAACGATTGCTACTAATTCTTTTGTTTTAGCAACGTTTTCTTCGATTGGGTAATGTGAACCATCAAACATAATTGATGAAAATCCTGCATCAATACATTTTAAACATCCTTCATAACTACCGTGGTCTAAGTGAAGTGCTACAGGTACTGTGATGTTTAATTCTTCTAACAATCCGTTTACCATTCCAACGATTGTTTTATATCCACCCATGTATTTTCCTGCACCTTCTGAAACACCTAAAATTACAGGTGAATTGTTTTCCTGTGCTGTAAGTAAAATTGCTTTTGTCCATTCAAGGTTATTGATATTGAA
The DNA here is from genome assembly GCF_054601575.1 of Faecalimonas canis. Lineage (NCBI taxonomy): Bacteria > Bacillati > Bacillota > Clostridia > Lachnospirales > Lachnospiraceae > Faecalimonas > Faecalimonas canis. The sequence continues at coordinate 48,481 of NZ_BAAHSI010000007.1, forward strand.
CTGTCCTACTGCATAGTGTCCTGCTTTTGCTTTCTGAAGCATATCTTTTGCTGATACTAACATAATTCATTCCTCCGTTTGTTAATCTATTTTTAGAATAAGATAATTATACCCTAAATTATTGAAAATGGAAACCCTAAATTCCGTTTTCCAACTACATGACAAAATAAACACTTATTTTCGCTTTCTTCCTAGTACATATGCTAAAGCAATTGCTGAAACTCCAAAACCAAATAACGCTACTGTCCCTTGATTGTCATCTCCTGTTTTTACCGGTTTTTGTGTTTGTCCTCCATTTCCATTCTGCGACGGTTTTGTTTCATTCGGTCTATTTGGTTTAGATGGTGTCTGTGGAATTTCTGGAACCATCGGTTTTTCCGGCTTCTCTGGTGCTACCGGTTTATTCGGCTCTTCCGGTTTCTCCGGCTTCTCTGGTTCTTCCGGTTTATTCGGTTCTTCCGGTTTCTCCGGTTTTTCCGGTTTCTCTGGCTCTATCGGTTTTTCTTCTTTTTCAAACTGTGCTGTCAGTTCTCTATTCTTATCTACCGTAAATGCATATTCTTTTTCTGTGCTGATTATCTCATTATTTTCTAACCATCCGACAAATTTATATCCCTCATTTGCATTTGCTATTATTTTTACTTCTTCTCCGATTTCATAGACATCTTTTTCAGGAATAATTTCCACTACACCCATTTTATCATCATTTACATTTGTAGTAATTGTATATGTTTTCTCTGGAAATCCTCCTAAAAATCTGGCATCTGCCCAGTCTGCATGGTCATTAAAGTTGTTTTCACCTTTTAACGCTTTAAGTGTAACTTTCTTTGCATTTTCAGGCAATTCTATAGCAAATTTTTTCATTGGCGTTTTCTGTAACATTTCACCGCTGTCAAATACTGTCTGACCGTCTACTTCAATACAAAACTGTACTTTTCCGTCATCTGCATTATACTGACAATAGTCAATTCCAACAAATCCTTCTAATGCTTTGTAATCTTTGTCTGTAATGTCATATACAATTACAGATTCAGCATGGGTTCCTAAACCTTTTTTAAACGCTACAGGTTCACCTTTTTCATTTGCCAATTGAATTGTACTACCTAAATGGTTTTTATCACGATTTACCTGCGTACCGTAACCGACCGTTGCACTCTCCCACTCTAAGTCGGACAGATATGCACCTTTTCTCAGTTCAATACGATAAGTTTCCTTTGTTTTTCCATCTGCCGCCGTTACAACAATATCTACATTTTGCAGTCCAGAGTAAACATTTAGTTCTCCCTCGAAAACATTTCCCTTCACTGTCTTTTCCCTTGTCTGTTTCACTTCCACGGTCGCATCCGGATCAATCGCAGTTACTTTTAATGTTGTCTTATCACTATCTACAAACTGCTCACTTGTTTTCTTTTCATTTAACAAATCAGAAGTAATATTTTTATCTCCTAAAATCACTTCCTGAATGCCTGCATTTGTATCAAAGTGTTTATAAACTGTTATACGATAATTTTTCTTAAGCAGTTTATCTCCTGCCACGCATTGTATAAGAAGTGTATTTTCTCCTGCTTTTAATTTGCTAAATGTGGCTTCTGTACCATTCTTTACATCTCCATTTAAAGAAATTCTAACTGCTGAGGCATTTGTATTGACTTTTACATTTAAGTCTTTTTCTCTTTTATCCAATGCAAAGAAATATTCTTCTTTAGTTGCATCAAAGTTTTCTAAACCTTTACCATTTAATAGAATACCGCTTATCTGCATTTCTGCTGAAGGCATATAAGTTACATTTAAAATATATTGCTCATATGTTGTATGGTCTTCTGCATAGACACGAACATAGAAACTATTTAAACCATTTCTAAAATCTGCTTTTGCCATATATCTGTTTCCTTCATTTGAAACTTTCAATGGCGTTCTATATTCTCCTACAAGTACTTCCACTTTTCCGATTTTACCCTCTGTTTCTACTACAATGTCAGATGTTGCTTTACTGCTATCTGCATTCATATAAAAACTCTTTGTTTCTATCGGTTCGTTCTGTTCAAACTGAAGTTGTGGCATACTCAATTTATTTACCTGAATTGCACTGTCACCTTTCAACTGTACTATTAGTACATATGTATTTTCTCCACGCACAATCCGAATCTCATCTTTATCCTGCACATCTAAAATAAGATTATCTGTATTACTTATTTTTCCTGCAATTTCTACCCCATTTTTATATACCTGTGTTTTACCTACACTATCATTTACGGAAACATAAGATAATCTTATTTTCTTTAACGATTGTGGTACAAGTATATTCTGTTCTTTGTTATCGCCACGTTTATATACAATGCCATTATTTACAGAAATTTCCTGTAATTCGTCTGTCTGTTCAGAAGAAACTTCTACCTTCGTTTTCTCGCTCGGTGTTCCTGCGATACCATACTGGTCTTTTGGATATATCTGACAGAAAATATCCTTTTTACCTACAACTGAAAGTTCTTTTTCCTTTGTTACGATTGTCTTTTCTGTTTCGCCCTCTTTCCAGTACCATCTGCATACAGTTTCGCCCTCTTTTGCACCTTGTGTGTCTGTAAATTTATATTCTACTTTTGCCTTACCGTTTGCCAGTTTTGTCTTTACATCAGACACAGTCGGACGTGCTGTTTTGGATTGCTGGACAGAAATTGTCTTTTCTTCCAACAACTTGTTGAACTCTGTATCGGCGCTTCCCACATGTAAATCCGAAAACGTTACTTTCTTTGCTCTTGTGTTTGACTCCCAACAAGCCATACCGATTTTATAATCATTTCCAAATGATGCGTTTACAAACTCTTTTGCTGTCTGCCATTCCCCATTTTCTTTTTTATAAGAAAGTATAATTTTGTCATTCTTTTTCGTTATTCCCAAATATGCAGAAGTTACATTGTTGTCTGCTTCATTTCCATGATATTCTTGTGCAGTGGCATTTTTCTCTTCTACAGTAGCAATTCCGTTATAATGTGACTTCTTTCCTACTGTCACATAATTGTCATCATCATGGTATAAAATAAATGATGCTGTATCCCACTGATTATTTTCCTTTATTGGTAATCCATCTACTTTTACAACTGCACGGAGGTTGTTTTTATCCACATTCTTAGGATTATATAAGAATAGGTTCTTCACTGTATTTGTATTCGTATATAAATCACCTGACTGCATTGTCACTTCAATAGAGTCATTTGTTAATTTATATTTTGCCTTATCTTCACGCTTAATCTCAAAATCAGTATTAAGCGCTTTCACTTCTCCACCGTAAATAACAACTGCTTTTCTATCTTTGGCCGTTCCTTTTACTGCATTTACCCAGACAACACCGTTTGCCTTTGCCGTAAATTCTCCTGTGGAAGAAATAGTTGCCATGTCCGTTTCTCTGCCTGTAAGGAAGTCTGTTACAGACCATGTTGCCCCATTTCCCTCTTTTAGTGTAAACTGCACTTTTTCGTTTACTTTTACTTCTTTATTATCCTCTTCTTTAATTTCGATTTTCTCTGCTTCTGCTGACTCTTCACCAACCGTAACTTCAATCTCGTTTGATTTTACAATCGTATCATTCCAGCGATAATACGCAAAAACAGTTGTTTTTCCCGATTTTATTCCTAAAATCTGTCCATTTTCATCTACAGTTGCAATCTCCGGATTGGTGCTTGCATAGCAAATATTTCGCATCGGTTCTACAGGCGCTTGATTTTTATTACGAATAACTTTAATATCATCACCTTTGATTGAAATATTCTTTTCTGTTGCATCGTCTTCTGCCACTGCATACAGTTTCAATCCATCATCATACACATTGTTTTCAATCTTAACATTTTTTGATTTTGTAAATTCAAAAACATTGTCTACTTTTTTATTGTTTGTATTTCCTTTGGCATCTGTTTTTAACTGTACAGCCTGCCCTTTCTGAATGGTTTTGTTATCTAATGTAATTCCGACTGTCACGTCAGGATTCATACGAAATACTTTGTTATTTTTAAATGTCAGGTTTTCTACACTTTCCGCTTTTACCACCGTATCCTCATCCATATAGAACGTATTTCCCTCAATACTGATATTCTTATGAATTGGATTTGACGCATCAGGGAATTGTCCGCCTTTTGTTACCGGATGAATATAGATTGCCGGTGCATATTCCCAACTCGTCCTTCCTACATCCTTGATATAAAAAGTATTATTTCGAATTTTCATATCACGGATAGGGCCCGACTCATACCAGTCATTTGAGTCGTTAGAAAGAAAAATGGTTGCCATAGACATATTATAAAAAGTATTATTTTCAATAATGACTTCTTTTCTTGTCGTGCAAAGTATTCCTCGTGTAGGTACATTTCTGAATGTGCAATTTCTAATCGTAACTTTCGGTGCATATGTTACATTTTCTGCCACATATTTAGGCTGAAGACCAATTTTATCCGATAAATTTTCCGGCAACTCTTCTTTAAATTTAATCTTCATTGTACGAAGATCATTTCCGTTTTCACCCGGATTGGCAACAACTTCTGCTACTTCATACTGTTTTTCTCCATCTGTTGAAGAAAGCAAATCTCTCGTGAAGAACTGTACCTTATCCCCTACATGATACTGTGGAAATCCTCCCTGCTGATTGTGGATATACTTTAACTCCAATGTGTGAGAATCTATTCTTTTCTCTACCCTTGTAAAAGTTCCATGCAAGTTAATCGGATCATCATGCGTATTTGCAAAATTACAATTTTCAATCACAATTTCTCCTGAAGCACCTGACGCATGGATACCATCAGCGTAACTTACCGTCAAATGACCTGAATTTTCTCTTGGCATAAGATTGCAATCTTTGTAGTATACATTTTCACTCATCTGAATTAACCATCCAAATCCATGCATAAAGTGAACATTTACTTTTTCTGCACGGACATTCTTACTCTCCCAGGTAAATGCACCTGCTGTTTCTCTCACAGCACTGCTTGCCAGTTCAAAAACCATTCCTTTTTTCTGCATAGCAGGACGTGTTAAGGCATAATGAACTCTCACTTGGTTATTTTCTAATTTTTCTATTTTAGTTGCATTTTGAAACGGTCCTTGAAAAGTATAGTAATTTCTTGTCATCTCATCATCAGGTTGATACGCAACTACTGCATAAGAATTATGTATTCCCTCTTCTGTCCAATACGGCTGATTTGTATACGGACTATTTTCGCTTTTCCAGAGGATCGTATTTCCCTTAATTTCATATGGGAAACAATTTGGAATATAAAAATCTGTATAATCTTGCACTCCGTTTTTACCCATATTGGTAACTGTCATCTCAGATACTGTCGGCACCGCAAAATCCCACGAAAAATTATGCAAAGTAATATCTTCTGACTTTGCTACCGCTAAAGCCATCATATTCCCATGCATCATAAATAAAGAACCATTTCCTTCAATAGTCAGGTTCTTCTGCTCTTCGATTAAAATTCCGATTGTTTTTACCGGATTTTCAATACTGTTTGTATTAGAAGTATGATACTCCCTTTTCTGTGCTTTGTCTTTGTAAATATGGTATTCCCCTTTTGGAAAGTTCAATGTAACTGATTTCTTTCCTCCATCTGATACCTTTTTTGCTTCTTCTAACGCTTTCCAAATTGCCTCCGCACTATCACTGACTCCGGTCGGATCTGCACCAAAATCACGCACATCAATTACAACATCGCTATTTTTCTTAGTGCTTTTCTCTCCATTTTTTGCCAAACTGACTGTTGGCTGAAGCAATAAAGCGAATACAAGCAGCAAACTCATGATTGTACTTCGTTTTTTGTTCTTTCTCATGATATTCCTCCTTCTCTTTATCTTTTTATTTTGTATGTTTTTACTGATTTTTTCAACATTCTCGTATGCTTTTTGTACTTTTCGTTATTTTATACATTATCCTCCGCTTTACAAGGAAAATTCCTTTTATTTTTTGTATACTTTTACTATTAAAATGAAATACAGTAGAATTTAAAGAATAAAAAATAACAAAAAAACTGCCAAATTCCTTTTTCAAGGAACTTGACAGTTTTTTATTAATGACTCCAAGGGGAATCGAACCCCTGATTCCAGCGTGAGAGGCTAGCGTCTTGACCGCTTGACCATGGAGCCTTTTTTCGTACTTGTATATTATAGAACATTTTTCTCTAATATACAAGTACAAATTTTGAAATCATTTGTTTTTCTGAGATAAAAGAAAATATATTAAACTTATCTTATTTCATCATCGTCCAATATCCCTGCACGAAAATAAACAATACAACAAGCGGTAAAATAAATGTCAGATAGAATTTCACTGCTTTATTCTTTGGAAATTTCAATCCTGTTCCCGTATTTGCTTCTTTCAGGAAATTATCCCATCCCCAGCCATATCTTGTCACACAGAACAACAGATAGACAAGAGAGCCAAGCGGAAGAAGATTATTGCTGACAATAAAATCTTCTAAATCCATAATATTCTTTCCTGCAGCTGTAAATGCAGACCAATCTGTCATTCCAAGAACACAAGGGATTCCCAAAATCACAAGCAAAATACCGTTAATCAACGTAGACTTCTTCAACGACCATCCCCACAACTCTCTTGCACAGGTAATTACATTTTGAAATACCGCAATAATTGTAGACAACGCTGCAAATGTCATAAACAAGAAGAATAATGTCCCCCATAAACGTCCGCCTGCCATCTCGTTAAATACATTTGGCAATGTTACGAAAACAAGCCCCGGTCCTTCGCCCGGATTGATGCCAAAAGCAAAACACGCCGGAAAAATAATTAATCCGGACATAATCGCCACAAATGTGTCTAACAATGTTACACTGATTGCTTCACCTGCCAACGTTCTTTCTTTTCCGATGTAACTTCCGAAAATCGCCAGTGCACCGATACCGATACTAAGCGTAAAGAAAGATTGTCCCATCGCCGCAAATACAGTTGTTCCGATTCCCACTTCCTTCATCTTACTCAAATCCGGTTTTAGATAGAACGAAAGTCCTTCTAACGCATTTGGCAGTGTAACTGCACGAACAACAAGTACAACCATAATCAAAAACAGACTGACCATCATTGTTTTTGTAATCTTTTCAACCCCTTTTTCCAAACCAAAGGAGCATACAATCAAACCGATAACAGAAATTAACAGCATCCAAAACAACATTTCATTTCTATTAGATGTCAATGCTGAAAAAACATCTGAAATTTCTTTTGCATTTGCTCCGACAAATTCGCCTTTTGCCATTTTCACAAAATAAGCTACCATCCAGCCACCTACTGTTGTATAGAACATCATCAGCAAATAATTTCCGGCAATAGCAAAATATTTGTGGATATGCCACTTCGTGCCTTTCGGTTCAAGCACTTCATAAGAGCGGGCAACACTTTTCTGACTTGCTCTTCCCACTGCAAACTCCATAATAACAATCGGTAAACCTAAAACTACTAAAAAGAACAGGTATATCAATACGAACGCACCGCCTCCATACTGTCCTGTAATGTATGGAAATCTCCATACATTTCCTAACCCGATTGCACACCCCGCCGAGATTAAAATAAATCCCAACCTCGAAGAAAACTTTTCTCTCTTTTCCATATGTATCCTCCCTTTATTCCTATTCTGTGTCTTTCGGATGTGCCATCAATGATGATTTGCACTCCGCATCTACCATAATCTGTAACTCTTTTTGAGCATTTCTGATAACAACATTATCATGCTCGCCCCCAAATTCTCCGTCAAGAGTCCACGAAATTTCTTCAAAAGATTCAAATGTAACTTCCTTTGTTTTGAATGAGTACATATATTTTGAATCCTGCTGCTCTGAAACAAGCGCCAACATAATCCCCTGTAGTTCTAAAGGATTTTTCGGCCGTTTAATCAATGTTGCTTCAAATTCTCCGTCATCGAAAACAACACTTTTACCAACCATATTTTTAAATCCGCCTACGGAACGTGAATTTGTCACCATACCGAAAATAAAATCATCTTCGATAACTTCTCCGTCATGCGTCACTTTAATATGATAAGACGGTATGTTAAATAACCTCTTAGTCCCTTCTAAAACATAGGCTAAATGTCCGAGAACATTTTTAACTTCCTGCTTTGTCTGATAAGAAACGTCTGTAAACAGGCCAAACGCAGCAATATAGACGAAAATATCTTTGTTAAATCTTCCCACATCACAGGAAAATACTTCTCCGTTTACGGCAACATCGGCAGCTTTTAACAATTCCCTCGGAATATGAAGACTTTTTGCAAAGTCATTTGTTGTACCAGTAGGAATGTAACCGATTGGGATTTTATTCTCTCTCTGCATCATTCCCGTTACCACTTCATCAAGCGTTCCATCTCCGCCACTACATACAAGCAAATCATAATCGCCTGTAAAATGTGCAACTTTTTTGTAACCGTCCCGATATTTTTGTGTCGGATATACAGTCACCTCATATCCTGCTTTTACAAAAATGTCAAAAATATCTGATAATCTCGGTTTTAACAATCCTTTTCCTGCATTAGGGTTGTAAATAAATAATAATTTTTTCATACTGACCCTCCTTATATTTCAAAAAAGATTGCGTCAAGACGCAATCTTTTCTATCTATTTTCCTGCTACTAAAAGTTCTTTCATCTTTTCAGTTGCCATAGTTTCATCGTCACCGTCTGCAACTACTGTAAGTTCATCTCCTGTTGTAAGTTGAAGACTCATCATTCCCATAATACTTTTAGCATTAATTTTCTTTGTTCCTACCTCAATAAATACCTGACTTTTAAATTCATTCGCCACCTGAACTGCCTTCGCTGTTACTCTCGCACAAATTCCATCTTCTGCCTGAATCGTCACGGGTTGCTTAATCATAACGTACCTCCTTATTTTCTCTGAGTTTATCAGCCATCTCTCCCAATTTTCTCAGACGGTGATTTACTCCCGATTTTCCTACCGGAGTAGTGAGCAAATCTCCTAATTCCTTTAATGTTGCTTCCGGATATTCCAACCTTGTCAACGCCACATCTCGTAAAGCATCCGACAGATTTTCCAATCCGATTGTATCACGAATATATACAATATCTTCCACCTGCTTTACCGCTGCGGAAACTGTTTTATTAATATTCGCTGTTTCACAGTTCACTTTTCGGTTCACTGTATTACGCATATCTTTTAAAATACGCACATTTTCAAATTTCATTAATGCAACGTGTGCTTCTATAATATTAAGAAGGTCTGCAATCTGCGCGCCCTCCTTGACGTACACAACATAAGATTTTTTTCGCAATATCACCTTCGCATCAATCCCAAAACTATTCATTATCTTCTGTAACTGCTCCGCCTTTACTCGAACAGCACAGACAATCTCAAAATGATAGGATTTCTCCGGATCGCTTATCGACCCCGATGCCAAAAATGCACCTCGGATAAACGCCCTTTTGCAACAATACTGCTGAACGATTACATTTTTTACAATGGAAAGTTCCTCGAAAACCTCCCCGTCCTTATTAATCAACTTTGTTGCCTGAAGCACTTTTATTGCGTCTTCATGCTTTTTTACAATTATCCAGTACGAAACACTCTGCCTGATAAGATTTTTCCGCACGGAAATTTCAGTTCTTATATTAAATGTTTTTTCCAGTAATGTAAAGCACTTTCTTGCAACAATCAGATTTTCTGTATGTATTTTTATTGCATAATGATTATTACTGTCAATCATAACACTTCCACACATACTTATCAACGCAGAAAGTTCTGCAATCTGACAATGCCTTGCCGTACTTATCTGTCCGCCTAACTCTTCTTTAATTTCTCCCGAAAACGACATTTGCCACCTCTATTTACACCTTTCTGCGTGCATCTTTCTCAATATCACGATGCTCAATTCTTACGCCGTACTGATTTTCTTCCTGAAAATAATCATACAGGGCATTCGCCAACGTAACCGAACGATGTTTTCCCCCTGTACATCCTATTCCGATAACCAGTTGATGTTTCCCTTCCGTTATATAATTCGGTATCAAAAATTCGACCATATCTTTCAATTTCTGTAAAAAAATATCCGCTTTCCCGTTGCTCATCACATAATCCTGCACTTCTTTTTCGTTGCCCGTTTTTGCACGAAGTTCTTCTATATAATAAGGATTTGGTAGAAAACGGACGTCAAACACTAAATCAGCATCATTTGGAATGCCATATTTGAACCCGAAAGATACAACTGTTAAATATAAATTTTTATATTCCTGATTATCCACAAAAATCTTCTGTAAAGCCTGCTTCAATTCTCTGGTCAGCAAAAGACTCGTATCGATAATATAATCCGCTTTCCTTTTAATCGGCTCAAGAATTTCTCTCTCTTTCTGCAAGCCGTCCCCTATACTTCCCTGTGCAGTCAGAGGATGTGTTCTCCTCGTTTCTTTATAACGCTTAATCAACACTGTGTCACTCGCATCCAAAAATACAATCTCACAGTTAATTCCTTTTAGCATTTCTTCCAATTCAGAAAATTCCTGTCCCCCTCGAATGTCAAGTCCCAGTGCAATCTTATTAAATTCTGTTGTCTGTGCTTTCAAAAGTTCCGCCAATTTAGGAAATAACGGAATCGGCAGATTATCTACGCAGAAATACCCTACGTCCTCCAAAACTTTTAATGCTGTACTTTTGCCTGCTCCCGACATTCCGGTTACGATTACTACTCTCATCCTAAAATTCTCCCAATCTCTTCACTTCCGGTTCCAGCGTGACACCAAATTTTTCTTCTACTTTAGCCGATACCTCTCTCATCAAATCCATTACATCTTTTGCAGTCGCCTGCCCTCTGTTAATGACAAAACCACAATGTTTTTCGGACACCTGTGCATCTCCGACCTGAAATCCTCTAAGTCCTGCCTGTTCAATCAACTGTCCCGCAAAATGTCCTTCCGGTCTTTTAAACGTACTTCCCGCACTTGCATATTCAAGAGGTTGTTTTGTCACTCTTTTTTCTCGAAGTTCATTCATATATGCCCTGATTTCATCAGCATTTTTTTCTTTCAATCGCAAAACAACTTCAAGCGCAATATATCCTTTTCTTCCTATAATACTTGTCCTGTATCCTAACTCTAACTCTTCTTTATTTAAGGTAAGAATTTCTCCCTCTTTTGTAAGTACGGTCACTTCTTCTAAAACATCTTTCATTTCTCCGCCGTAAGCGCCTGCATTCATCACAACTGCGCCGCCCAAAGTACCCGGAATTCCACCTGCAAATTCAAGTCCCGTCAACCCATTTTTACACGCTTCATTTGCCACTTTGACGAGCAACGCCCCTGCCTGTGCCTTTATTTTTGTTCCTGATACTTCGATTTTATCCATTTGCTTATACAAACGAATAATTACGCCTCTGTAGCCTTTATCTCCTACCAAAAGGTTACTTCCGTTTCCAAGTAAATAAAACGGCATATCCATTTCATTACAAAGACATACAACTTTTTGTACCTCTTCAATATTCTCAGGGCAGACAAAATAATCTACCGGACCACCGATACGAAACGTTGTATGTTTACTCATCGGTTCATTCGTCAAAACTCTTTCTTTATCTATAATTTCTGTCACTCTATCCAAAAAATTTCTATCCATGTTTATCTCCTAATATTTATACTCTATATACTATCAAAACGTTTCTTTTCATGATACACTAATCCTCCTCTAAATTCAATGAACTCTTGCAAATTCATCAAAAATACGTTATATTAAGAATACTATTTATTTTTAATTTTTTATTTAAGAAGGAGTGAAAAACAATTGGACTCGAGTGTCGTCGCCCAAAGTATCGTTTTAATTATTTTATTAATGCTTTCTGCATTTTTTTCATCAGCAGAAACATCGCTTACTACCGTCAACCGAATACGAATGCGTTCGTTGGCAGAGGAAGGAAATAAGCGTGCCAAAAGGGTTATTCAGATTACCGAAGACTCCGGTAAAATGTTGAGTGCAATCCTTATCGGCAACAACCTTGTAAATCTATCCGCCTCTTCCATCACAACAAGTATTGCTTATGTGTTTGGTGGTTCGGCAGTTGCTATTGCTACAGGTATTATTACCCTGTTAATTCTTTTATTTGGAGAAATTTCTCCTAAAACGGTGGCAACAATTCATTCAGAAAAACTTTCATTAGCCTATGCTTACCCTATTAGTTTTCTTATGAAGATTACTACACCATTAATTTTTATTGTAAATAGTTTATCGAATATAATTTTATTTATCCTCAGAGTAGACCCTGATGCCAAAAACGACTCCATGACTGAGAGTGAACTTCGTACAATCGTAGATGTAAGCCATGAAGATGGGGTTATTGAATCTGAAGAAAAAGAGATGATTTACAATGTGTTCGATATGGGGGATGCAAAGGCAAAAGATGTTATGGTACCGAGAGTACACGTTACATTTGCCGATGTGGAAAGTACTTACGAAGAATTAATTGAAATATTCCGTGAGGACAAGTTCACTCGCCTGCCTGTATACGAAAATACGACAGACAATGTTATCGGAACAATTAATATGAAAGATTTACTTCTTTTTGATAATCGAAAAGAATTTCATGTACGCGATATTCTTCGCGAGGCATATTTTACTTATGAGTATAAGAGTATTTCTGAACTGCTTGTAGAAATGAGAGAAGCCTCTCTCAACATCGTTATTGTTCTTGATGAATATGGTGAAACAGCAGGCCTTATCACTTTAGAAGATTTACTTGAAGAAATTGTCGGTGAAATTCATGATGAATATGACGAAAATGAAGAAGAGTTCTTTAAAGAAATTAATGAGCGTGAATTTATCGTAGAAGGTTCTATGAACTTAGATGATTTAAATGACCGTTTAGATTTAGGTTTAACTTCTGAAGATTATGATTCCCTTGGCGGATTTATCATTGAACAGTTAGACCGTTTGCCTGAACTTCATGACGAAGTGGTCACGGATTCGGGTATCCGGCTTGTCGTAGAAACTTTAGACAAGAACCGTGTAGAAGATGTACATATTTATCTTCCTGAGGACTTCCATAAGGAAAAACACGAGGAAGAGGAATAATTCAAAAATTGGGGACGTAGTAAAATCACAAAATACTACGTCCCCAATTTCATTTTACCCTGTCCCTTTTTACAGAAAGCCCTGTCCCTTTTTCAAGCAAACCGGTAAAAACCACCGTAAAACCACCATTTTTCTATTCGTCCTCTTCGTCATCATCTTCTCCGGTTAAACGGATAATATCATTCACATCCTCCACCGGCATTTCCATATAATCCGCCAACTCTTCCAAGGTCGGTTTTCTTCCCAGATCTTCCGTAAGATTTTTCAAACTTTCATCAAGGAATTTCACTTTTTCTATCATTTTATTATCCTGATGTTTTACTTCTTCCTGTTCTTCCACAAGAAGCTGTATCATCTGACGGATGCTTTCTAAAATTTCTGTTTCTCCTGCCTGTTCATTTTCTATTGCAAGCATTAGTCCGATATTTCCTTCCTGAATTAAATCTCCGATAAAAAGTTCCGAATTATGTAATTCTTTCGCTATCTCCACAACTTTCGGGAAATATTGTTTCAGATTTTCTTCCATTGTATTTTGTGGTCTTAGTGCGGACATTTCTTCTAAATACGTTTCTAAATACGCCTCTTCTTCATTTGAGAAATGTTTTTCTTCCTTTTCTTCTAAAACTGTTCCGCCCTTTTTTACATAGCCGGTTACGGCTATCTTTTGCGACAAAAGATAGTCGTATACCAGTTCCATCTGTTCTTCGGAAAGTGCATCTTCCTCAAAGTATTTTTCCACATCTTCCATTGTTAATACACGATGTTTTTCTTTTCCTAACTCTAAAATTCCGTTTAATTTTTCGCGAAATTGTAATTTACCGCTCATCCTATTTCTCCTGTTCTTTTAACTTACAATAATAGTCGGATACCCTGCACGTTTTAAACGTCTTTCCATGTCAGCCGCCTCCGTTAATGTAGGATAATCTCCTACCTGCACACGCCAAAATCCATTTCCTTCTTCAATAAATGCCGGATATTCCTGTGCTAACAATTCATTTAACAGTTCTTCCGCATATCTTCTCTGCCGATACGCCCCAACTTGCACTCTATATTGCATGATTTGATTCATATTTGGTTTCATTAATGTATCAATAATTCCATCTGCAATCGCACCTGCTATATCATAGAAAGATTCGTCAAACAACTGATTATCCGTATCTGAATTGATAAATCCCGCCTCCACTAATACCGCAGGCATTTTTGTCCTTTTCAAAACAACTAAATTCGGTCTGGCGTGAACTCCCAAATTGACAAAGCCGACAGACTCTAACTGCTCATTAATATTCTTTGCCATTTCATATTTAATTCCTGACAAATTATAGACAAGGCTCTCCACCCCTGAAACTTCATTATCTGTCGGATAAGAATTTCGATGAATGGATACAAAATAATCAACTCCTGCCTCATTTGCCTCCATCGCCTTCTGATAAGGTGATTCATATACATCTGTTGTTCTTGTATATTCTACATCAAAACCGCGATTTTGTAAAATCTCACCTACAGCCAATGTCAGTTTAAGTGTATCATCCGCCTCTTTTCTTCCGTTGTATACAGCTCCGGGGTCTGTTCCCCCATGACCTGCGTCAAGCATAATTGAAATTGGCATATATTTACCCCTTTATTTCTTTTCTATAATACAATATGTCGCAGAAAAAGAAGCGTGAACAATAAATATCCACCCG